>NZ_JBNDHT010000011.1:0-78394 GCF_056755115.1 Rhizobium sp. SVR5-2C
CGCCCAGGTCCGGGCCCATTCGCTGATGGCGATACTGCCGGTCACGATGAATGCGGCGCCGGCACGCTGCGCAAAATAGCGCGCAGTGTCGGCCTGGGGAACCCAGTCGCCGTTACGCGCACGCGAGCGCTCCATCGGCGCCATGACGATGCGGTTTTTCAGGCGGATCGGCCCGAGGTCGAACGGATCGAAAATTGAAGGCATTGTGAATCTCCATCGGTCTGGATTTGCGATTTGATGTCCCGCTGGAGATAATCTAAGTTTCTTCCCTGGATTAGAGTGCCTTAACCCTACTTACTGTTGCGTCAAAGGCTACAAACTCAATGAAATCTCGCTTTGACGGTATCGTCGAGTTCGTCGCGGTTACGCGACTAGGCAGTTTCACGGCAGTTGCTGCGGAGCTCGGCATGACCAAGTCCGCGGCCGGGCGAGCAGTGTCGCGTCTTGAGGATCGGCTAGGGTCAAAATTGCTCTATCGGACAACGCGCCATCTAACCTTGACGCCAGCGGGAGAGGCTTGGCTCGAGCATTGCGTGGCTGCGCTTGCCGAGCTCGAGCGCGGCGAAAACGCGCTCATGCTCGCGCGCGACGCGCCATGTGGTGAGGTGCGGATTGATCTGCCGACGGCGTTCGGACGACTCCTCGTCATGCCGCTGCTGCTCGAATTGGCTGAACGCTATCCAGCGCTGTTTCTCAACGTGACCTTCACGGATCGATGCGTCGATCTGATTCGCGAAAACATCGACCTTGTGGTGCGGATCGGCAAACTTCACGACACAACGAACCTAGTCGCGCGTCAGGTCGGCATCCAACGGATGGTGATCATTGGATCGCCTGGCTACCTTGCGGTCCGCGGTGTCCCCTACTCTCTGGCCGATCTCGCCGGGCATGATTGCATCGCCGGGGAACGCCAGGAACAGCGCGCTGTTTGGTTGCTCAAGCAACCGGACGGCTCCGTCGCGCGTCACCCTATCCCGGTCAAACATGATATCCGCGATTTCGAGATGATACATGCAGCGGCAAGGGCAGGACGCGGCCTTGTCCAACTCCCCTATTGGATGGTCCAGGACGACATTCGCGATGGAAAGCTGAAGACGGTCCTCGATGGAATGTCCGGCGGGGAAATGCCGATAAACGTCGTTTGGCCCCGAACCAAAACATTGCCTGCAAAGATTCGTGTCGTTGTAGACAACCTTGTTCAAAGCCTTCCGCGCGTCTCACAGTGAGGTTTCTCGCCGCGTGCAAAGTGCTCGCGAGCGACGGCGCACCCATGACGAGTACGTGTGACACCATGCCGGTATGCGTGCGCGAAGCTCTCATAAGAAAGCGTGGAGCGTCCAATCGTGAACACTTGCGATGTGACGTATCCTACTTCCTCCATGCCGGGGAACGCGGCACCAATAAGAGAACCATCGTCTATTCGACATCAGCAAGCTCATTGCGGAACTTTGATCGGCGGAAGCTTGCGCGATATTGGCTGGGTGTCACGCCAAGACGCTGGTGGAACACGACACGCATTCGGTCTGCGGATCCGAAGCCACACCGGAAGGCCACTGCCTTGAGTGCATGATCACTTCCTTCAAGCAGCATGCGAGCGGTGTCGATTCGCGCCCGCATGACAAACTCATGCGGGGTTATCCCGGTTTCTTGCACGAAGTGGCGAGCGAGGTTGCGAGCGCTCATACCAACGTCGAGCGCAAGTGACTCAAGCGAGTGAGGGCGTCCGATATTGGCCATCACGTAATCTTGGATGCGCGCAATCGGCGAGTTTGGATCTGAGGGGGCGGTGAGATAAGGGCTGAATTGCGATTGGCCTCCCTGGCGCTGCGCCACCACCAAGAGCCTTTTTGCCACTGCTACCGCTACGCTCGGCCCATGCCGCTCACTGACGAGCGCCAATGCGAGATCGATCCCTGCTGTTACACCAGCCGACGTGACAAGCCGGCCATCGCGGACGTAGATGAGGTCAGGCTCAACAAGGGCAGTTGGGAACTGTGCCGCCAGCGTCTGGGCCACAAGCCAGTGGGTGGTGACCCTGCGCCCCTCAAGCAGACCCGCGTGGCCAAGCGCGAATGCCCCGGTGCAAATTGAACCGTAGATCTTCGCCCGCGCTGGTGCATCGCGCAGCCAATTTAAGAACTGCGGATCAGGGGCGGCATACGGCAGCTGGGGGCCTCCCGCCACCAGCAACACATCTAATCCGCTGAGCGTATCTTCGAATGTGACGTCAGCGGTTATCTGCATGCTGTTTGATGCACGTAATGGCGCGCCTTGGGGCCCGACCAGTACCGTCTTGTATCTATCTCCGACAGGAATAAATAAATTCGCTTCGGTGAAGACATCGATTGGGCCTGCAACGTCCAGTGCCTGGACATTGTCATGTATCACAATCGCGACTGTCTGGATTGGCATCATCGCTCCCAACCGCTGGCAGCAAGTTTCAAATTCATCTCCAACAGCATTGTCGAGGAAGATCTCCGCCGTTGATCAAGCAGTGTACCTCGCAATCGCGAATCCCTAGTGTGGATTGATGAACGACATTTGCGAAAGAGATCTGCCCAACATAATGCCTGCCGCTGCGGATGGTCTCTCAACCGCTCACATAGCTGAGAAACCGCAGATTATGCGCCGTGGTTGTGACACCCACAGACCCAATGGGAGCGCAACATGATGCTGCAGATGTTCAACCGCTGAAAATTGGGATCTTTTTGCTCCAGGAAACCTTCGTTCATGGTACCGAATGTGCTCGCGGGCCGATGTTTCATCCCGTGATAAAATGCGTCAATCATCTCGTGCTCGAAGTTGTTGCCGCGTGGATACGCAGCGGTCACCGCCGTGCGTTCTTTGTCCGTAAAATCCTCGTAGCCGCGACCCGCCACGTCCATTCCCGCCCCCGCCTGGACCAAGGCGATCTCCGGATCCATGAATTCGGGAATTCCGGGCGTCGTGTGGAGCGCGATCGCATCCCAGACCGTCTTGATATCGCCTTCGGGTACACCGCGGCTTCGTAGGAAGTCACGTGCGGCGTTGGCGCCGTCTACCTCGAACCGAAGCTGGCTCTCCTGGTAGCCCTCTGTCAGCCCAATATCGTGGAACATAGCACCTGCATACAGAAGCTCCGGATCGAATTTCAGCCCTTTTCGCTCGCCGGTCAGTGCTGCCCAAAGATAGACCCGGGCCGAGTGATTGAAGAGCAGCTCAGACGCTGTGTCCCGTACGAATTCCGTTACCTCGTTCGCGAGCTTGCTGTCTGGGATCATGATCCCGCTCGTGGTTGTCATTTTGTACCTCCATTGGATCGTTGAAGGTTAGAGAGCATCTGCGATGAACTCTATCTTGATGCTACGACAAAAATGGACATCGAAGCTGCGAAATAAGACACGTTCGTCTGAGCAACGATCGTTCGGACTGTTGACCTTAAGCCCAACCTCATACGTCGTTCAGCGGGAGGCAAGCCTGTGGGTCGAGGCGTTCGACCTCGAAGCTGGTCAACTCAAACGACGGATTATTTCGAAAAGCCGATCACAGGTACGAGCAAGGTTCTTTGTCGGCGTGGTCGCGACACCAAGCAGAAGTCCGGATTCGGCGCTCTCAGGCGATGTATACCAAGGTGAGAGAGGCGCCGGAAACATACCGAACGCCAGGGTGTCACGTACAACGGCGACGTCCGATGTTGTTCTCGGCAGCCTCAGCAAAACGGCCAAGCCGGGTGTAGAAAGCTGATCGGCATCGACGGATGCCTGAAGACAATCCAGCAGTGCCTGCCGCTTGGCGGCATAGGCGCGCTTGGTGCGCCGGAGATGGCGCATATAGCAGCCCTCGTGCATGAATTCGGCGATCGCGCGCTGCACCGCAGGGCCAGGCGCCGGGGCGAGGCACGCCGCCATTTCCGCGAACCGAGAGGCAAGTTCGACAGGCGCAACCACAAAGCCGAGCCGGACGGTTGGACTGATCGTCTTGCTGAACGATCCGATATGAATGACGCGTCCTTCACGGTCGAGCGATGCGAGCGCCGGCGCAGCCCTGCCTGCCAGTTGTAGCTCGCTCAGATAGTCGTCTTCAATCACCCAAACTTGCTTCGCCGCCGCCCATTCGAGCAGGCCAAGGCGCCTCTCGAGCGATAAGGTGGCACCAAGCGGTGCCTGCTGACCAGGGGTCACGACGACGAGCCTCGCGTCCGGATGGTGGCGCAGGCCATAATCGAGATCGATACCATCAGCATCGACCGGGATCGGCGCGAGGAGCAGGCGTGCGAGCTCCAGTCCCTTGCTAGTCCAGGGAAAGCCCGGATTTTCGACCCATGCGGTGTGTCCGCTCAACCCAAGAGCCCCCAGCGCCAGGCCGAGTCCCGCGCCAAATCCCCCGGTAACGATGATCTGCGACGGCGAGCAATGGATGCCGCGAGCGACGGCGAGATAGCCTGCGATTTCATGTCTCAATTCCACTTCGCCGCGGGGGTCGGGATAAAGCGGAGGCGCAGTTGCCTCGGCACGGACCGCGTTCGCGCGAATACGGGCGAACAAGGTCGCTGGAAAGGTTTCGACTGCGGGCACACCCATTTGAAAGAACGCAGGTCCCTGCGTCATCTCCAGATACGTCTCGATGAACGAGCCCATGCCCGTCGGCTGCTCGCCCCTTGCGACGGCGCGGGGACGCTGGGCGACGCGCGTTCCCGTCGCCCGCGCGGCCACGATCAATTGGGCGGCGGCCAGCTTCCCATACGCGGTCCGCACAGTGCCGCGCGCGACGCCGAGTTGTGCAGCGAGATCCTGCCACGAAGGCAAGCGCGCACCGGGCTCCAACACGCCGCTCTCGATGGCCGTGGCCACCCCTTTTCGGATCTGTTCTGCCAGGGGCACCGCTGCAGTGCGGTCAAGAGTCAGTTTCAGCGATTCACTCATGCTGTCATGGTACATCATTTTATCAACTTCTTGGTACTTTTCGTGACCCAGTGCGGCATGTATCTGGATAGGCAGAAGGAGAAAGCCCATGAAGGTCCGTAACATCCTCGCTGCCGCCAGCGCTGTTCTGGCGTCCACGATCGCCGTGCCCGCCTCCGCGCATGACGGTCAGACAGAAACAGTGACGCCCAAATTCGCACAGGCGATTCCGAACGTCCCCGGCAAGTCGCTTGTCGTTGTTGAAGTCGACTATGCGCCAGGCGCGGCGTCCCCGCCCCACCGGCATGCCAAGTCGGCTTTCATCTACGCCTATGTGATCTCGGGCGAGATCGAGTCGAAGGTGAATGACGGCGTGACCCGTGTTTTCAAGGCCGGAGAGAGCTGGTCAGAACCTCCGAACGCGAGCCACTCGATCAGCCGAAACGCAAGCAAAACCAAGCCGGCAAAGCTGCTTGCCGTCTTCGTCGTCGACGCCGACGACAAGGCACTCACGACCCCCATCAAGTAAGACTGAAGGAACCAGAACAATGACCAAGAGGCTCGACTACAATCAGATCGCCCCCAACGGGGCCAAGGCGCTCGGCGGCGTCTATGGCTATGTCATGCAAAGCGGTCTGCCTAGCGAACTGGTAGATCTTGTCTATCTGCGCGTATCGCAGATCAACAACTGCGCCTATTGTCTCGACATGCACACCCGCGACCTGATCAAGAAGGGCGTGAAGGTCGAGAAGCTCGCGCTGCTGCAGGCGTGGGAAGAAGGCGGTAACCTCTTCAGCGAGACCGAGCGTGCCGCGCTGGCATGGGCCGAGAGCGTGACGCGCGTCGCCGAAACCGGCGTGCCGGATAGCGCCTACGAAGCCGCGCGAAGCGTTTTCGACGAGAAGCAACTCGTCGACCTTACGATCGCGATCAGCCTGATGAACAGTTACAATCGCATGGCCATCAGCTTCCGGAACACGCCGCAGGGTGTCCTCGACAATTAAGCTGGCGCTACGTCAATATCGCGAAACCGGATGGAGTAACGACCATGATCGCCAATGAGATTTCCGGTGTTAGAATCCCTGACAGCAAACTGGCGCGCGAGGTGGCAGATTTCGTTCGGGACACCGAGAATGATCTGCTGTTTCAGCACTCCACGCGGGTCTATTTCTGGGGTGCCATGGCTGGAGCCCGCAAGGAGCTGACATTCGATCCAGAGCTTTTCTATACGGCGGCGATGTTCCACGATATCGGCCTGACGGCGGGTTTTCGGCACAGCCACCTGCGCTTTGAGGTCGACGGCGCAAACGCCGCACGTGACTTCCTACGGAGCCACGGCATTTCGGAAGTCGATATCGAGCGAGTCTGGCTTGCCATCGCACTGCATACCACGCCGGGAATTTCCGCACATATGCATCCGATCGCCGCGCTTACGGCAGAAGGGGTAATGATGGACCTGGTGGGCTTCGGTTATGGCGACTTCACCGACGCCCAGAGGACTGCTGTCGAGGCAGCCTATCCGCATCCGCCAGCGTTTGCGGAAGATGTTCTCCAAGCCCTATACGATGGGCTCGAGCATCGCCCCCAATCCACACAGGGTACCGGCCTGGCCGATGTGATGGCCGACAAGGATCCGCATTTCCACCCCCGCAACTTTTGCACCCTGATGCGGAACTCGCCATGGGCTGGCGAAAAATGACCGAGCATAACGGCATGAGTTATTCGAGCCATATTCGGATCAAAAAAGGAGAAAGCCCATGAGGTTCCGTAGCGTCTTCACTGCTACTTGTGCCGCTCTCGCATTCGTAGTCTTCGGGTTCGCCTGGGCGCCAGACGGCCAAGCGGAAACGGTCAAGTCTAATGTCGATAAAGCGATCCCCAACACCGTTGATGACGTGTCGGGCATAAAAGTTCCCGACAGCAAATTGGCACGCGACGCAGCTAAGTTCGTTCGTGATGCCGAGGGCGATCTGCTATTTCAGCACTCTATGCGCGTCTATTATTGGGCTGCCTTAGCAGGAAAGCGCAAGGGCCTGGTTTTTGACCCGGAACTTCTTTTTACGGCGGCTATGTTCCATGATTTCGGCCTGACGGCAGGTTATGGAAAGAGTCATTTGCGTTATGAAGTGGATGGCGCAAACGCGGCGCGCGATTTCTTACAGAGCCACGGCATTTCGGAAGCTGATAGCCAGAGAGTCTGGCTCGCGATCGCGCTGCACACGACAAATGGAGTTTCCCCGCATCTATACCCCATCGCTGTACTTCTTGCCGAAGGTGCCAACATGGACCTTGTGGGCGCCGCCTATAACGACTTTACTGCCGCACAGCGGGACGCGGTCGAGACTGCTTACCCACATCCACCACAATTCGCGGATGCTTTTCTGCAAGCCCTCTACGACAGCCTCAAGCATCGTCGCGAGACCACCCAGGGCACTGGTCTAGCCGATGTATTGGCCTACAAGGATCCGAACTTTCGCCGAAGGGACTTCAGCAGTCTAATGCTCAACTCGCAATGGACTAAGGGAAAGTGATAGGAGTGCCCCATTCGGCGCGCCTCCGGCTTTCGCTCTGCTTACGGCACCGTCCGAGGTGGACGGTGTTCCAATAGAGCAGACAGGCTGCGTGAGCCTGAAACCCTGTTCACCTCCGCAGGACGACCAACCCGTCGAGAGCTATCCCTCCCTGGGCCGACAGCAAGAAAGGGTTGACGTCGATGGAAGTGATACGACCTCCCGCATCGAACATCAGCTGGGAGAGACCCACCAGTGCTTTGACCACCGATTCGGAGTCGCAGGCCGGTCGCCCGCGGTAACCTCCCATGATGGTGCTGATACGCGTTTTCGCGATAAGCTGACGCGCCTGCTGTTCGTCGAGCGGGCAGCCTGCCAGGGCGACGTCGCGCGTGAGTTCGATGTCGATGCCACCGGCACCGAACATAATGACCGGGCCCACTTCCGGATCGAGCGAGGCGCCGAGGACGAGTTCCAGACTGCCTGACGCCTGTTCGGCAACGAGGATGCCGTCAATGGGCGGCTTTTGCGGCAGGCCTTCCGCCACCGCGATCAACCGATCGAAGGCCTCCGCGACCGCCTTGGCGGAGTTAAGGCCGACGATGACGCCGCCGACATCCGATTTGTGCGGAAGAGCGCCACTGACGATCTTGGCCACGACCGGGAAGCCAATCTCCGCAGCGCGCGTGGCAGCCTCCTCGGCGGTGGCGCACAGATATTCGCGAGGAACGGCAATTCCGTAGTCTCGGAGCAAAGCTTTAGAGCGCACTTCGTCGATGACCGGGCCGATCCTGTCCTTGGCAAACGATTCCAGATGTCGGTCGGCCGGATTGTTCGCTGCCGGTTGCGCCATCCGCGGTGGCGACGGCGTTGTGGTCGCGTAATCCATGATAGAGCGCACCACCTTGAGCGACTTGTCGATTTCATGCAGGAAGGGGACATGCGGCAGGGATCGCCGCAATTCCCGGCTGTAATCGGTCATGGCGTAGGACAGCATGCTGACGAAGGCGATCGGCTTGGACGCCTTGGATGCTATCGCCTCGACGTCGGCAAGGTTCTTGAGCTTTCGTGTCGAGCCGTCGTCACGCGGCAGTTCTTCCTGCAAAAGCAGCATGTCGACATTGGGATCGGCCAGAATGGTTTCGATCAACTCGACATAGGCCGTGGGCTTGGTCAGGGCGGCAAAACCTCCGTCCAACGGATTGCCCAGAATGCTGCCGACGCCGAGGATATTGCCCATGGCCTCGTAGGTGGCGGGCGCCAGATCGGCGAATTCGAGGCCGTGGCCCCGTCCTATGTCCAGCATCAGTCCGCGCATAGCGCCGGAAAACGTGATGGCACCGAGTTTCTTGCCAGCCGGCAATTTCGCGTGGGCGAGGAGTTCTATGGCCTCGACGGCGCTATCCAGATTGTCGACACGGATTACGCCGACTTGACCCGCCACCGCGTCGAAAGCTTGCATGGATCCGGCCAGTGCCCCGGTATGAGCCTGGGCCGCCTCGCGGCCGATATCGGAGACCCCGAGTTTCATGACGACAACGGCCTTACCGCAGGCCCGAGCCGCTCGGCAGGCCTCCAGGAAAGGCTCAGGTTTAGACACAGCCTCGAGATAGGAGAAGATCACCCGCACATCCGGGTCGGAAGCGAAATGCTGGATGTAATCGGCAGTCGACAGGCCCGCCTCATTGCCGCTGGACACGATCGCGGAAACATCGATCCCGCGATCCTGCAGGGCGCGCTTCATTGCTGTGGCAAGTCCACCCGATTGACTGATGATGGCGACAGGGCCTGGCGTCAGGAGCAGCGGCCGGTCGTCAGGAATGGTGACCAGTTTTGCCTTGGCGTTGAGGTTGCCGAGACAGTTGGGACCTGAAACGGCCAGCCCGGTCTCCTCAATCACCTTTTTCAGGCGGGTCGCAAGATCGACGGATGCGCTGTCGGTGAGCTCATCGAAACCCGAGGTCATAACCGTTGCACTGCGGGCGCCAGCCTTGGCGGCGTCCAGCAGCACGTCCGGAACGGCGACCGCCGGCACGAGGACGACCAGATGGTCCGGTTTTTCCGGAAGGGACGCGCAGTCGGGATAACAGCGGACACCCCACACTTCCTCCCGGCTGGCATTGATTGGATAGACATTGCCGGAAAACCCATACCGATGCACGTTGCGCCACACCCGCTCAGCCCAGTTGCCCGGCTTTTCGCTTGCTCCTACAATCACGATATTCTTCGGGTTCAGCAGCGCGTGCACCCCGGGGTGTCCGGTTGATTCCATCTCCCCAGAGACCCAGGATGCTTCGATCTGCATTTTGTTCTGCGACATTACCTTGTTGCCTCACCTTGATTTTATTGCGGATGTTCTTCGCGGTATGCTGCAGGCAGGGAGCCGAAGACCGAACCTGTCCGTCTGCCCACTGACCTAGCGCTTGTAGGCTCCCAGACCTGGCTTGTAGGTCTTATCATCCAAAAATTGCGACATTGCCTTCTTACGGCCGCCCTCGGGATCGGCGTATTTCAGCGCGTCGCTCTTTGCGTTGAGATAATCGAAGGCCTGTTCCCTCGACATCGAGCGTACGGCGCGGATGGCTTCCTTGGTGTAGCGCAGTGCCGCGGGGCTTTTCGCTTGCAGGCTCTTGGCCAGCTCAAGGACGGTGGGCTTCAGATCCTGGAGCGCGACTGACTTGTTGACGAATTTCATTGCGGCGGCTTCCTTGCCGCTGAACTGTTCGCCGGTGGCGGAATAGTAGATCGCATCCCGATAGTTCATCACCTGAGTGATCGCCCAGGCGACCAGTCCGCCTGGAATGATGCCCCAGTTCACCTCGGATACGCCAAAGGTCGCGTCGTCAGCCGCGATCGCAAAGTCGCAGGCGATGACCGGCGTGAAACCACCGCCGAAACAGTAGCCGTGAACCATGGCGATGGTCGGCTTGGGGAAGTTCGAGAGCTTGTCCCAGCGCCAGGAATGGGCCGCACGACGGGCGCGGGCGCGGGCCTTCGGATCGTCTTCGGTTCCGCGGAAATACAGCTTCAGATCCTGCCCGGCACAGAAGTTGCCGCCCGCTCCCGACAGGACAACAACCTTGGTTGCATCGTCTTCTTCAGCCCACTCAAGCGCTTCGCACATGTCCAGGTGCAATTGCGGGCTCATCGCATTCCGCTTTTCAGGCCGATTCAAGTAGATGAAAGTCGTGCCGCCCTCGCGCTCAACCTTCACGTTCTCCAAGGTAATTACGTCGCTGGTCATATCTGCTCCTCCATAATTGCTAGTTCTGCCGCGACCAAACCGGGCGGTGCCTCAGTGTGAAGCCGCTCGGAAAGCCTTGGGCTGTTTCAAGAGTTGCGCATATCTCTAGACCTTCCTTGCAAGCCAGTCCTTCAACAGGCAGGAGCGAGATTGGAGCAACCGAAATGCCTTAAGGTCCGGACACGATCGCCGTCTCGGCCGCTTCAAGCCTGCCCATCAGACAAGGCTAATATCGTACGTTGACATTCTTCTCCTGCACGAAGCTCAGAAGCTCATCCAGGGAGTGTTCCTTGCCGAGCCCGCTGCTTTTCATCCCCCCGAACGGAGCACCCTTAAAACGCTTGTTGCCGTGGCCATTGATCCAGACATAGGCGCATTCGATATCGTCCGCGAAGCGCATCGCGGTGCTGATGTCGTTTGTCCAGATGTTGGCGCAAAGGCCGAATTCGGAATCGTTAACCTCCTCCAGCATCGTCGCTTCGTCGGTCCATTGGACGACGCTCATCACCGGGCCGAAGATTTCCTCCCGCTCGATTGTCATTCCGTGCTTCACGCCCGTGAACACAGTCGGGTCGATGAAATAACCCGACTCGAGTTCCGCCGCGGCCGAATGCGTGCCGCCCAGCGCGATGCTGGCACCTTCCTTGCGGCCGCTTTCGATGTAACCCATGACGCGATCGTAATGACGACGGGTGACGACGGGCCCCATCTGGGCATTTTCCAGTTCCGGCAGGCTGACTTTGATCTTCGACGCCAGCGTCAGGACGGCTTCCATGAAGGCGTCGTGGATTTTTGCATGCACGAAGACGCGTGAATTCGACCCGCAGGACTGGCCCTGTGAGCGGGTGAAATTCATCCCGGAGACCGCGGCGGCAGCGGCTTTCTCAATGTCGACATCGGGGAAGACGATAAGCGGGTTCTTGCCGCCAAGTTCCAGACTCACCGGCTTTATCCCCGCGCTGGCGAGGATGCTGCGCCCCACCTCGACGCTGCCGGTGAAGGCCACCCGGCGCACATCCCGATGGCTCGCAAGCGGCGCGCCGCAGTTGGGTCCGTCACCGACGACGATGTTCACCACGCCCGGGGGAAGGTGCTCCTCGACGAGCCGGCCAAGCAACATCGCTGAAAGCGGCGTCTGCTCTGCGGGCTTCAGCACTACCGTGTTTCCGGCAACCAGCGGAGGCGCAATTTTTCCCGCCGCAAACGAGATCGGATGGTTGAATGGAATGATGCGCCCGACCACGCCGAACGGAAACTGCCGTGTGTAATTCAATCCTCCGCCGGGCGTCGGAATCGTGCGTCCCTTCATTTCCATGCCCAGGCCGCAGAAATAGTCGTGCAGTCCGGCGCCTTTGTTGGCGTCGTCGATCATGGCCGGCAAGGGATTGCCGCTGTCCAGGGTGTCTAGCATCCCGAACTCCCGCGCCCATGCCCGTATCCCATCGGCGAACCGCTGCAGATACTTTGCGCGCTCGTCGACATGCAGGCGGCTCCACGCAGGAAATGCCGCCTTGGCGGCTGCGACGGCATCCGCCACATCCTCGGCATTCGCAGCCGGCACTTCCGCCAACGGCTGGTCATAGGCCGGATTAAAAGTCACTGCACGCTTGCTCGAGCGGGCTTCCACCCATTTGCCTCCGATCATCATCTTCCAGCCGTGGGTTTCCCTCTCGGCCATTTCCATGACTTTCGATGCGAATGGATTTGCGGTTTTCATGGGTCCTCGACCTATTGCAATTGAATAGCGTTCTATGGGTTTGGTTGGACCTACGCATGCGAATTGCCATGCGTAGGTGCGTCGAGCGCGCGGACCACGCGCGATCAAAGAGTCTCGCTGCTCTGCAAGCTTCCTTAAAGTTGAGACTTACATGCGGCCGACGAAATCGTCCGAACTTATGCTCGCCTTGGGATATGTCTGAATGCTCTGCGTCAGCCCCTGCTTGACGCACATCTCGGCGAAGCGAATTCCGATCGCCTTCGTGTTGACAACCTGAACGCCCGTTGTCTTCGAAAGCTCTTCGGGGCTGACCACATATGGGATCAGCGCGCCGCCGAGCGGAATAATGATCTCGGCACCATCTTCATCGACCAGGGAGCGGATCAACCTTTCGGTGATGCCGTATATCTCCTGCTTGCGCTGCTGGATGTCGCTTCCGTAGATGCCGATCGGCTTGATCGAGCTGACGAATGCATCCAGCCCGTAGCCGCGCAGAATCCGCCATGTATACGGGACGTGGGCGGCAAGGGGGACGGTGATGCCGACCTTATCGGCCAGCGTCAATGCAGCATGCATTGACGCCCGCAACAGGCCGATGACGGGAATGTTCACCGCCAATCTGCCGCCGTCCACCCCAGGATCGAAAGTGTTGCTCTGAATGACTGCATCATAGCCATTTTCGGCGGCCCAAAAGATCTTCCGGATTATCGCCGGCGTTTCCATCATGTGATGGAGACCGTTCAACACACTTTGGTTGCCGATTGTCTCGAACATCTTGGAGCCTTCGAAATCGTCGGGAAATCCGATTTCGATCTTGGTACCCGGTGAGGCATATCCGTTCAGAAGGCGTTCGATGCCTTCAACGTCATATGCGGGGCTCTTTCCTTTTGCGCGCGGCGCCTGATTCAAAAATAAAATTCGCATTAGGTCCTCCCAGGACATTGGAGATCGAATCGCGAGCCAGGACAATAAGGCTCATGTGAAACACCGTTTTTCCAATCTGGAATATCCGTGGCCGAAGGGATCTTACTGAAGAGACGGATGAAACCATTGGTGTCGATGAGAACTGCGCATCTGGCGGACAGGTTTTTCGCCTGTATGGTCATTTCCATCAACTCGCCCTTCAAGCAACGACGCAGACAGACCGCATTTGGTGTCAGCTCGTGCCAGGCATCTGAACAAACATGGTAATCTCGCCGGGGTATCGAGTTATAATTGCCGGCTATGCATTAGCTCAGGTGGCGCTGTCGCAAAGTGAGAAGGCAAGGCTCGCCTAGGCCGACCTATCAGTCGTCCTCGGGCATCGCTTGCACGCAGTGTTTAGCCGGCGTGCAGTTTCCGGGCAGGTCCCGTCATATGCCGTTGGGACTATCTGGCGCCGCCACGCAGATAATCTCTTATGTTTTCAGTCGTCAGCACAACGGAAGAGTCATATTCGGGCGAGTCTTCGATCTGCTCAAGGTCATTGAGGCCCGAATGTTTGAAGACGCGATTGATAGCCGAAATGAGTCGCGCCGGCTTCGATTCATCGGCGTTGAAATGCTGGTGGATCGTGTTCGGCGGGATGTAGATGACGTCGCCCGCCTCCCACTCGAACCGCTTGATCTCATCCTGCGGCTTCCAGAAATACGTGTCGGTGATCTCTACGTCGCAATCCTGATGGAGGTCGTAGCCGCGCCCTTCAACAACATAGAGGCATTCTTCCGCCAGATGCCGGTGCTTGCCTGACCAACTGCCGGGCGGGATGATCTGCATATAGGCGTCGACCGTTTCCATTCGCGTGTTCATTTGCTCGTTGATCAGATGCTTGAGCAGGCCCTGGCGCGACATCTCCCACGGCATCTCTGCCGGACGCACGATCTTCTTGCGCAGCGCGTTGCGCGCCGGCGCCTCGGTGGCATCGTCAAGCAACGCCTGGTAGAGCGCCTTGTTGTCCCCGCCGGCGATCCATCGCGTGTTCTCGCCCCAGGCCATCTCAGTATTCCTCACCGTGGTTGAAGTTTTCTTCCTTCTCGCGCACTACAAAATCTTCGCCTCCGGGCGCAGGACTGGTGTGGCGCGGCTCGACGGTCTTCTGGAACAGCATGTTCATGAACAGGTACATCGGCTTGGTCTTGATGACGAGAGCCCGCGCCGGCTTGGTGTCAGAGGCATTGAAATGCTGGTGCACGCAGTTGTTGTGTACGATCGCGATGTCGCCCGCAGTCCAGTCGTAGCGGATGTTGTCGTGGACCTCGTAGCCGTCCCCGTCGAGGATGTAGAAGGCGGCCTCGTTGACATGGCCGTGCTTCTGACTCTTGCCGCCTGGCCCGTATTCCTCGAGATGCAGGTGGAAGGTCTGGGTGATGCCGTGCTCAGGCTCGACATAGTGACGGCTGTAAGCCTGCGGTCCATCGACGAACTTGATATCCCTGGCCTTGCGCACACGCGGCATGGCGCGCAGACGGTTCAGTTCCTCGGTCAGATTGTACGCGCCTTCGATCGCGCGCACGAACACACGATCCTTCTTCGAGTGATAGTACCCCGCAGGGCCCTCGGCATCATGCGTATGGTGGTGATCGTCCATCACATCTCCCAACTCTCTGCTTCCCGGCGTCTCGTATCGGCCGTGTCGCCATCCACCGGGTCTATTTCCATCGCCGCCTTCTAAAGCGGCTTCGAAGCACAATGACCTCTTGACGGAATCCCGTCGCCGTTATCCTTCAAACCTTCAGCGCTTGTAGGCTCCCAGACCTGGCTTGTAGGTCTTATCATCCAAAAATTGCGACATTGCCTTCTTACGGCCGCCCTCGGGATCGGCGTATTTCAGCGCGTCGCTCTTTGCGTTGAGATAATCGAAGGCCTGTTCCCTCGACATCGAGCGTACGGCGCGGATGGCTTCCTTGGTGTAGCGCAGTGCCGCGGGGCTTTTCGCTTGCAGGCTCTTGGCCAGCTCAAGGACGGTGGGCTTCAGATCCTGGAGCGCGACTGACTTGTTGACGAATTTCATTGCGGCGGCTTCCTTGCCGCTGAACTGTTCGCCGGTGGCGGAATAGTAGATCGCATCCCGATAGTTCATCACCTGAGTGATCGCCCAGGCGACCAGTCCGCCTGGAATGATGCCCCAGTTCACCTCGGATACGCCAAAGGTCGCGTCGTCAGCCGCGATCGCAAAATCGCAGGCGATGACCGGCGTGAAACCACCGCCGAAACAGTAGCCGTGAACCATGGCGATGGTCGGTTTGGGGAAGTTCGAGAGCTTGTCCCAGCGCCAGGAATGGGCCGCACGACGGGCGCGGGCGCGGGCCTTCGGATCGTCTTCGGTTCCGCGGAAATACAGCTTCAGATCCTGCCCGGCACAGAAGTTGCCGCCCGCTCCCGATAGGACAACAACCTTGGTTGCATCGTCTTCTTCAGCCCATTCAAGTGCTTCGCACATGTCCAGGTGCAATTGCGGGCTCATCGCGTTCCGCTTTTCAGGCCGATTCAAGTAGATGAAAGTCGTGCCGCCCTCGCGCTCAACCTTCACGTTCTGAAGCTCGATTACATTCTGAGACATCGCATTCTCCATACCAGCAATTCTTCGTTATGGGCCTTCAGCTGCGAAGCTGGACCTAGGTCATCGAAAAACGTGAGGCCAGAACCAAACCGACCAGCGTTCCTCTCGCAGCAGTTGCTCGGCGGCACTTCTGTCAAAGGATCAATTCCGGTGGAAGCGCACCAACGGAATGATGGAATTGCCGATGAGGAACGATGCCGGCCAAAACCCTTTACTTCCCGCTCGAACCCGTAATGACGATCAGGAATAATGGTCTTTCCCGACATACGGCTTTACTATGTTGGGATGGAGACGTTTCATTACCTCATGGCGTCGATCGAAGCCTAAAAATGCGACTGTGACGGAGGGAGGAGACTTGGTCACACGCATGCTCTCCCTCCATCAACGCCGTCGTTGCGACGGCGTAACCAGACGGAGGAGGCTAATGCCCAGAGCGGTATTCGGCTGGCACCTGAGAAGGAGGAGGCTCGGCCTCGCAATGAATAGGAATCGCGTCGCCGCCTGAAGGCGACCAAAAAATTTGCGACAGTTACAGAGCAGGATTATTCATGATCAAGATAGGCAGAACGAGCGTGCTCACGCTCGGCGTTCTGGTGGCGGCGCTTGCCGTTACCGCAGTCCGCGCAGAAGACATCGATAAGATCGCCCATCTTTCCGGGCCAGACCGCCAGAGCATCCTCGAAGAGGGAGCTCGCAAGGAAGGTTCCGTCATTCTCAGCACTTCGCTCATCGTGGACCAGGCGGCGCGACCACTGGAGGAGGCGTTCGAGGCGAAATATCCGTATATCGACCTCCAATTCTCGCGCAACGATTCCCAGCAGATCATCCAGCAGGTCTTCGCACAGGCGCGCGCCGGCGTCAGTGAAGCCGACGTCGTCGTGGCCAGCACTTCGGCCGCGCTCGCCAAGGCCGGACTGCTGCAGTCGTTCGACTCGCCAGTGCTCGCTGAATACCCTGCTGAATTCATCCAGAAAGACCATCTCTGGGCCTCTATCCGCTTCACCTACACCGGTATCGGCTACAACACCTCCCGGATTTCGGAAGCGGAGGCTCCCAAGACCTGGGAAGATCTGCTCGATCCGAAGTGGAAAGGCCGCATGGTCTGGACCGACAGCCAGGAGACCGGCGGGCCGCTGGTGATCAACTATCTCATCAAACTCTGGGGCAAGGAGAAGGCAGAGGCCTATTTCGACAAGCTCGCCAAGCAGGACGTAGCCGCTCTGACCGGAAGCGTCCGGGCGGCTCTGGATCAGGTGATCGCAGGCGAGCACGACATATTGCTGTCGGCCGCTCTGCATCATGTGATCATCAGTCATGAAAAGGGCGCCCCGGTCTGGTTCGTCTCGCCCAATCCAACGCTTGCTCGCCCTGACCATATCCAGTTGCTGAAGACGGCGCCGCATCCACATGCCGCAATGCTCTTTATCGACTTCCTGCTCTCCAAGGCGGGTCAGCATTTCCTCGCTGACGCAAACTATATCCCGGCCCATCCCGACGTCGCACCGCCAGAGGCGCAGCGGCCGACCGTACCGGCCCTGAACGGCCGCGACATGCTGCTGGTTACGCCGGAGGATTCGCAGCAGATGCAGGCGGACACGATGGAAATATTCAAGAAGACCTCGCGCTGACCAAGGGCCGGGCCGGCGCCGTGCCACCCGCTGAACGAAGCCCCTGATCGCATGACCGTTACCGGACGTGGCCGAGCGCCGCGTCCGCTTCTCAGCCGCACCCTTCACAGAGTGCCGACAGCATTATCGGGACGCCGAAACATGGCAATGCAGAATACCGACATGAGCAATATCGCTCCCGCGATGATCCTACCCGGACATAGCCGGCGTTGGACGCCGCCACCACCGAGTGTGATCGTGCTGCTGGTGGTCCTTGCCGTCCTCGTGCTCCCCCCCGTAGCCTATCTCATTATCTCCAGCCTCTATACCACCACCTTCCTCGGCTATTTCGACGAGTTCACTTTCGCGCACTTCACCGGGATACTCGACAACCCGCGCTTCTTCGCCAACCTTCTCAATACCGCGATCTATTCCGTCGGTGCGGCGATCGTCGCCATTGTCATCGGGGTTGTAATCGCCTGGATCGTGGAACGAACGGATACGCCGCTGCGGCGCTATATGATCGTCGTGTCGGTCGTCTCGCTCGGCACACCGCACGTTCTTTACACGGCCGCCTGGCTGCTCGTGCTCGGACGGGCGGGACCGCTCAATGCGATCCTGATGGCGCTGACCGGCAGCAATCAACCGGTTTTCGACGTCTACTCGATGGTCGGAATGATCCTGATCGAAGGCTTCATCTGGACGCCGCTTGCATATCTGCTCCTGTCGGCGGTGCTGCGATCATCCGATGCGAGCCTTGAGGAGGCCTCCATGATGAGCGGTGCCGGAGTTCTCCAGACCTTCCTGCGCATCACGCTGAAGCTCTGCATCCCCGGTATTCTCGCCTTGATGCTCCTCGTTTTCATTCGTTCGTTCGAATCCTTCGAGGTACCGGCGCTGGTCGGGCTGCCGGGTGGCGTCTCGGTGATCACCACCGATATTTTCGACGCTGTCAATTCGCGCACGCCGCCGGACTACGGGCAATCGGCCGCCTTCTCGGTGATACTGCTCTTGTTGGTGATGATCCTGCTGCGCTGGTACAGCCGCATCTCGCGCCACGCCGAGCGTTACCAGACGATCACCGGGAAGGGCTTCCGGCCACGGGTGATCGACCTCGGGCGCTGGCGCTACCTCGCCGCCGCCATCCTTATCGGTTTTATCGGGCTCGTCATCGTCTTGCCGGTCGGCATGGTGCTGTGGGCGTCGCTGCTGCCCTATTACGACGGCATCAACACTGCATCGCTGACACGGGTAACCCTCCACAACTATGTCCTCGTCGCGCAGTCCTATTCGTTTCGAAGTTCGATCCTCAACACGTTGATCGTCGGCGTCGGCGCGGCCACGCTCTCCTCCGGCGCCGGCGCCTTGTGCGCGTGGCTCGTCGTCCGGCGCGTCCGCGGTGCGTGGCTGCTCGATCAACTCGCCACCCTGCCGCTGATCTTTCCGTCGATCGTGCTCGGCGTGGCCTTCCTCCAGATCTTCCTGAATACACCCTTCGGGCTCTACGGCACGGTGCTGTCGATCGTCATCGCCTCGTTCGTCCACTACCTGCCCTACGGCATGCGCTATGCCTACACCGGTGCGCTGCAGATAAACCGGGAACTGGAAGAAGCATCCGGTGTCGCCGGCGCCCGCACGTGGACCACCTTCGTGCGGATCGTCGTGCCGCTGCTGCTGCCGCCGATCGTAACCTCCTGGCTGCTCATCTTCCTGCTGTCCGTCCGCGCGGTTTCGATGCCGCTGCTGCTCGCCGGGCCGCATTCGCAGTTGGTGGCCGTGACGCTGTTCGACCTCTGGAGCAACGGTCAGATTAACGAGCTGGCCGCCATGGGCCTCACTTGGATGGCGTTCATGACGGTGGTCAGCGTCATCCTCTATATTCTCTCGAGGCGCTTCGGCCTCTCCGTCCATTGATCGATCCTGGAGCGATGATATGTTGGCGCTGGAAAACCTTTACAAGCGATATGTTACCTCCGATGGCACGGCGGGCGGCATATTCGGCATCGACTTCGAGGTTGCCGAGGGTGAGCTCTTCACCCTCCTCGGCCCTTCCGGCTGCGGCAAGACGACAACGCTGCGGTCAATCGCGGGATTAGAGTTGCCGGACCGTGGAGTTATCCGGCTCGCGGATCGCAGCCTCTTCAACGCCGAGGCCGGCGTCTTCACTCCGATGTATGACCGCGACATCGGCATGGTATTCCAGTCCTATGCCATCTGGCCGCACCTTAACGTCTTCGAGAACGCCGCCTATCCGCTGCGCGTCTCGCGACGGAAACGCATGGCCGAAAGCGAAATCCGTAAGCGCGTCAGCGACGTTTTGGACGTGGTCGGCCTCGCCCGTTACATCGACCGCCCTTCGACTCAGCTCAGCGGCGGCCAGCAGCAGCGGTTGGCGCTCGCCAGGGCGCTCGTGCGCGAGCCAAAGCTAATGCTCCTCGATGAGCCGCTGTCCAATCTCGATGCGCAGCTGCGCGAGCAGATGCGCGATGAACTGAAGCGACTCCAGAAGGAATGGGGCGTCACCTCGATCTACGTCACGCACGACCAGGCCGAAGCCCTCGCCCTCTCTGATCGGATCGCGGTGATGAACGAAGGACGCGTCGTCCAACTCGGAACTCCGAAGCAGATTTACCACGAACCCAACAGCGAGTTCGTCGCCAACTTCATAGGCAAGAGCAACATGCTGAGTGCCACCGTGCAGAGTGCGCCGGCGTCGTGTGATATTGGCAGCGTCATGATACCGATCGGGCCACTCCGCTGCCGCTTCCGCCATCCGGCCGCGGCTAACGACAGCGTATCGATCGTGGTCCGCCCGGAAAGCATTACGCTCAGCGCTTCGTCACCCAAAAAGATCGATGGCGCCAACCGGTTCGAAGGAACGGTGCTCGGCGAGACTTTTCTCGGCGAACTTCTGGAGTATAAAGTGGTCATGGGACACGATCTCAGCCTCACGGTCCGCTGCGCACCCGTGGCTGGCGTGGACGTCGGCTCCACTGTGACGATCTGTCTGCCGGAGACCGCGACGGTCGCGCTGCCCTCGGCTGCCTCCCGGGCATGAGGGGTCCGGCGCCGTCACAGTCCGCGGCGTTGTGACGTTGTCGATGCTGCCCGAGGCCGAGGACAGAGAGAAAGCAGCCGGGTTTGATATACGTTCGAGACCTTCAGCTCTTCATCAAGGTGGTGAATCTTGGTAGTTTTTCCGCCGCCGGCAAGGCCCTCAACCTCTCGGAATCTGCGGTTAGCAAGAGCATTGCCCGGCTGGAGCGTTACCTCGACGTCAAGCTGATACACAGAACGACCCATACACTGTCCATCAGCGACGCTGGCCAGGAATTCTACAACGGCTGCGTCCGCGGCTTGCGCGAGATCGAGCAGGGTCGCGCTGCTGCCGACTGCCTCAGTATAGAGATGAAGGGCGACATCAGAATCCATTCGTCGCCCGGCGCCGGCCAGATCCTGGTCTGGCCCCTGATCCTGGAATTCATGAATAGCCATCCGGACATCCGGATCGAGATGGTCTTCGGCAAGCCGGGCCTCGACATGATCGAGCACGACTTCGACATCGGCTTTCGCACCAATGACTTGACGCGCGAGGGGAATCCGGGATCGCCCAACATCCGCCGCCGATCGCTCCGGCCGGTTCCGTACCGGATCGTTGCGTCACCCGCCTATCTGGAGCGCAAGGGCCGTCCGGAGCGGCCCGAGGATCTGCTCGACCACAATTGCCTAGTGCTACTCAACCAGCCTCAGTCAGATGAATGGAGTTTTGCCGATGGCGACGGGCAGAAGCTACTGCGCGTCAATGGCGCCTTGCGGTCAAACAGCCCGCTGGTCATCCGGGAGGCGGCGACGAACGGCTTCGGCGTCGCGCGGATGCTGAACTTTGCCGCGGACGATCTGATTGCCCAAGGCGCGCTGGTGAGCCTGTTCGAAGACCGAATCATCACGGACCAGCAACTACAGCTCCTGTTCCCGAACTTCGAGAAGCTGCCGACGAAAATACGCGTACTCATCGACTTCTTGGTCGAGAGGCTATCAGTCGGACAGTCGGGATAACGAGCCGAGGGGATGCATCCGCATTCGAATCTTCCGTAGCCTCGACATAACACTGCAACTTGCCGATCGTGTTACCGGCGTGCTTAACCTCGATTTCAAGGATTTCCGCGGCCCGTTCCGGTAGCCGCGCAGCGACGGTCGCCGCCGGCGCCCGCCGATCAGTTGCTCGTCCGCCGGATTGAGCGAAGCCAGCCAGCCGTCGTTTTCGCTTCGCTCAGTTGGCCATCAATCAGCATCCGGGAAACCAAGAAATCAGCGGCTGGCAGTCTCACGCAAAAGTGCACTCAGACGCAGGCGCCACTCGCAAGGAGCTTGCCGTGGCCCTCTACCGGCTCCCTCACGTCTAGTATGCTCAAGACGTTCCATTGCATGGCCGTCTGATTGCAGATCGCCGGCTTGCCGAACTCTTCCTCCAGCTTCTCCACGACCGGCTGCGAAATCCAGGCGCCCCCGCCGATGTAGAGGCCGTCGGCTTCGGGGAATTGCTCAAAGGCCCTCCGGCCGAGTTCATAGGCCAATT
This sequence comes from Rhizobium sp. SVR5-2C, assembly GCF_056755115.1. Taxonomy (NCBI): domain Bacteria; kingdom Pseudomonadati; phylum Pseudomonadota; class Alphaproteobacteria; order Hyphomicrobiales; family Rhizobiaceae; genus Rhizobium; species Rhizobium sp. SVR5-2C. The sequence goes on from NZ_JBNDHT010000011.1 coordinate 22,073, forward strand.
CCATGCTGTTTTGAGAACGCATGCGCACGAAATCCTTCGGTGCCATGGACTGGCTGGAAACGCCGGCCATGGAAACCCCTTCGCGAGCCATGAAAGCGCCGAGCGACGCATTCATCTCGTCCGTCCACTTGTTGGCGACGACGACGTTACGCAGACCGAGGTGCCGCATCGCTGCAGTGACGTTGCCCACCTGAGAGACCGCAGGCACGCCCGCGCGCGCAGAGATATGATCCATCAGCCGGTCGTGGCCCTCGATGCCGATCAGGAGCGGCAGCGGAACGCCGGCCATGACAATGATGTCGACGCCGCGCTCTGTCAGGCTGTCGACCAGCCTGTCGACGGGTTCGTACACGCGCTCCACATCCTCTTTGGAGAATTCGCCGAGACCGACCGGCGTCATCACCATCATGACGCCGGGTGGTGCGAGGCGATAGAATTCATATGGCTGATTGTCGATAACAGGTAACGGCGCCAGATACCCGATCTTCTTGCGCGGGACGAATTCTTCGAACACTTAGCTGCTCCTTGGAGACACAAAAACAATAGCATGAACCCGCCCATCGCAGGCGTGGCCGCCGTGTCGCGACGGCCGCCAGTCATCACTGGCCGGACCGCAGGAAAACCTCCTTGAAGAGGGCGGACCACTCCTCGAACTCCTGTATGTAGTTCGGCCGGTTGGAGAGATAGATCTTTTCCTTCGGAGATGTTCCCGTCTGCATGTCGGTGCGAGGCGACGAATAGCCGAGCGTCTTGTACATTTCCTGCCCCTCCTTGGACATCAGGAAATCCGCAAAGAGCATCATCGCGTGCGGATGAGGAGCCCGCGAAGCGAGTGCGACACTTGTATCCGTGACGGTGACCGGCCCGAGCGCGCGCCATGCGACCGGCGCCCCCGCCTTCTGGCTCGCCAGAATGTGAGAGTCATAGACATTCGGAGATATGGCGACCTCGCCGGAGACGAGCAGGTTTGCCAGCGCGCGGCCCGTCACCTCATAGACCCGGATATCCTGCTTTTTGAGCTGACGCACGAAATCAGGTCCCTTGGAGATTACAAGGGAGCCAATCCAGTTTCCGGTGGTTGAGAGCGATCCGGAGACCGCCATCTTGCCCTTCCACTTGGGATCGAGCAGGTCGTCGAACGTCTTCGGAACGTCCGCTTCGGCAACGAGCTTGGTGTTGTAGCCGAGGACCGGATAGGATTCGCGCACGACGATCCAGTTCCCGTTCGTCTCCTTGGCGTTGTCGGGAAAGTTCGCTGCCTCGGGCGAGTAGAATGGCAGCAGTGCCCCGTTGTCGCGCGGCACAATCAGGCCGTAAGCCGACAGTTCGAAGCCATCGACGGCGAAATAGCCAGCACGGTATTCCTCGAAGACCCGGCGGGCGATATCAGACGCGCTGGCGCGCAGCTGCTCGACGGCAATGAAAGGGTATTTTTCATGGAACTTGGCAACGAGCGGATCGATCTGCGTGCCAGTCGTATAGATCACCAACTTGCCCTCGGCCTTCGCGCCGGCTTCGAGCATCGCCTGGCGGTCTTCGCCATGGTAGTTGGCCACCTCCTTCACCTTATCCGCATCCTGCGCCCAGGCCGGGGCGAGCAAGACAGACGCTGCAATCAGGATACCGGTGCCTAACGCGACCAAGGCGCGTCGGTAAGCGAATGTGAACATCGATTCCTCCATGGGTTGGCCGCTTTCGCCTGCGCGAAAGCCGCAGTCATCAGTTGCTCCGGCATCGGCCTCCCCGCCGCCGGCCCCGGGACCAGGCCCGGCTAAAAATTCGGCCTGACGGCCATAATCAGCGCACGACCTTTCCCGGCGCGCTCCTCCGAAGCGCCAAGGCTTTTCGCTCAGATTTCCGAGCGGTCGGGCACCTCAGGCGCTGACCGCCTCGACACGCTTCGCGCTTGACGCTGCATCCTCCGGCAGAAGGACGCAGCGATGGGCCGGAAGTTGCAGCCGGATGGTATCGCCCACCTTCGACACGAAGTCCGGATGGGCTCTTACTTTGAACGCATGTCCGCCGATACGCGTCTCGATCTCCGTACATTCGCCGAGATAGGTGAGCCCCTCTACCCGAGCGACAACGGTGTTTTCAGCCTCCACCGACCCCGCATGGGAAACGGATACGTGCTCCGGCCGCATGGCGACCAAAACCGGCGCTCCGCGCTCCGCGAGCGTGCCGGCCATGCATGACAGGATGCCGATGGGCGTCTCGACCCGGCGGCTAGCCGGCGCGTCCGCCGTTGCCGGGATGCGATCGAGCACCTTACCGGGAATGAAGTTGGTCGAACCGATGAACTTCGCGACAAAGCGGTTGGCCGGCCTTTCGTAGATCTCCTTCGGCGAACCGATCTGCTGCACCTTTCCGTCGTTCATCACCGCGATGACATCCGACAGCGCCAGCGCCTCGAACTGGTCGTGGGTGACATACAGGCTGGTGATATTCAGCTCCTGCTGCAGCCGTTTCAACTCGCTGCGCATGTCCTCGCGGAGCTTGGCGTCGAGATTGCTCAGCGGCTCATCGAGCAACAGCAGCTTCGGCCGGCGCACCAATGCACGGGCGAGCGCCAGGCGCTGCTGCTGGCCGCCCGAGAGCTTGACGGCGTCGCGGGAGGCGAGATGCCCGAGGTGGACGCGTTCCAGTGCATCGTTGACGCGCTGCACGATCTCGGCCCGCGGCGGCACCGGCTGTGCCACCTTCAGAGCAAAGGCTACGTTGTCGAAGACATTCATGTGCGGCCAGATGGCATAGGACTGAAAGACCATGCCGAAGTCGCGGCGATGCACGGGCACGTTGATTCGCCGGGCCGGCGCGAACACCGTCGTGCCGCCGATCCGGATCTCGCCACGCTGGGCGTGTTCCAGACCCGCTATGCAGCGCAGCGTGGTCGTCTTGCCGCAGCCCGACGGGCCGAGCAAGGTGAACAGCTGCCCCTCCGCGACGCTGAAGGTCACGCCGTCGACGGCGTTGAACTTCGCACCGTCGCCTCCGGTGAACTGTTTGCTGACATTTGTGACTTCCAGCACGTGACTTTCTCCAGTTTCTGTGCGGCCGCGAGACGGCGGAGACGATGCTTCAGGCCTTCAGGCCTCTCTTTCCTGACAGGCGCATGAAAAATACGCCCATGACCGTGACGCCGATGCAGATGACAATGCTGAGCGCCGCCAGTTCCGGTATCTCGCCATTATTCCAGAGATCGAGGATCACGATGGAAGCGATCGAATTTCCGGGACCGGAGAGAAGGATGGCAGTCGAGAGATCGCGGATGGCATGCATGAACACATAAATCCATGTCGCCAGGACAGCCGGCATCGTCAGCGGCAGCACGATCTTGCGGAGCACGGTCCAGGGAGGCGCACCGCTCGCCCGCGCGCTCTCCTCCAGGTCTTTGTGGATCGTCAGTATGCCCGAATAACAGAAGCGCATGCCGAACGGCATGAACTTGAGGAGGAACGCGAGAACCAGGACCCAGATCGTGCCGTAGATCGGAATCCAGCGCGTCAGGAAGAGGGCCAGGATCATGATGGCTATGCTGGCGACGATACCCGGAAAGACAAGCGGCAGCGACGCCAGCACATCGAGCGACCACCTCGCCGGATGACGGCTGCGGATCACCATCCAGGCGAGGAGCAGAGTGAAGCCGGCGACCACGGTAGCGCTGATCGAACCTATGACGACGCTGTTCCATATGCCGGACAGAATGTTGGCCCGGCTCCAGATGGAGATATAGTTGTCGAATGACATCGTCTGGAAAGCGTCGAGCGACGGCGAGCCGTAGAACGGCAGGAACGAGGCGTAGAGCATCACGAGCACAGGCATGGCCAACGAAAGCGGAATGATCAGCACGACGGCCGCGCAAAGCCATCTCCATCTGCCGAGTTCAATGCGCGCGGGACGAAAACCCTTGCCGGTCACAGTCGCATAACGAGCGCTCTCGCGCGTCGATCGGTAATACCAAACGAGCGGCAGGGCAACGACGCCCATCAGCAGCACGGAATAGGCCGTTGCTTCTCCGTAGCTCGGAACGAAGCCGGAATGCATGGCATGGTAGATCGCCGTCGTGATCGTCTCGACATGGCCCGGCGTGCCGATCAGCAGCGGAACCTCGAAGGATTCGAGCGAGCGGATCAGCGCCAGCAGGAAAACCGCCATGATGCTTGGCCGGGCGAGCGGCAAGGTCACATACCAGAGCATCTGCCAGCGGCGCGCGCCGCAGGCCGACGAAGCCTCCTCAAGCGAGGGGTCCATCGCCATGAGCGGCGGCAGCGCCAAAAGGAATGCAACAGGCGTCCACAGGAGACCTTCGACGAAGATCATACCGCCGATGCCATAGAGATGAAGCGGCGCCGACTCGAGCCCAAAAGCGTGCATCAGCCAGATATTGATCAGCCCGTTGTTGGGGCCGAGAAGCATTATCCAGCCGATGCCTTTGACGATGAGAGGCGCGGCGAGCGATAGGAAGGCGCCGACATAGACTGTTTGGCGGAACGGCACGTTGGTCCTCACCACAAGCCAGGCGGCGCTGAAGCCAAGTACTATTGATAGGCATGACGAGCCAATGGAGAATATCAGCGTCGTCTGCCACAGATGCCAGCCGCTGAGCTGGAGGACTCTGAGGTAATTTCCAAAAGTGTAGCTGCTCTCGCCCAGCCGCTGGACTTGGAAACTTGTCTGCAGAAGGAAGACAAACGGCGGTAGGACTATGCTGGCCGTGACCGCGATGAGCACCCAAAGCCCAATGTTGCTCCAGTTGAAATTGCCGAACCAGTCGCGGCCCTCCTCCTGCGGCGCTTGCGTCAAGGCCATACGGCCAAGAGCGTGCACCTTCATACGCTCATCAGTCACTTGCTCGATTCCCTCCCTGAAATCTTCAGTGCTTTTTTCTTGCTCGTATGAGCTGCAGAGTTTTGGGTCCTCCACCCAAGCTCGGGTAATTCTAAGATTTTTAACTACGGAGGCGCGCCAGGCGAAGCGCTATTTCGGAAAGACCATCTTTCCATCTGGGAACAAATCGTTGTGCGAGCAAACCGTTCCGGCTGACGTTGCCGATCTCTACGGCCTTTCGCAGCCTGCCAGGTGAAAGACATGGCTAGGTTGGACGAACTGAAACAACATCCGACTCCGGGCAAGGTCTATCGCAGGGCGGAGCCGAATGAATGCCATCGCCATCATTGATGCAAAGTCTGTGACAAATCAAACGAGGCTAATCCTCGTCCGTTAAGAACACCCTGAAGGTCATTTCATAACGACCGACCGCACCGATTTATAAAGAAAGATTATAAATTTTCCTTTACTATTGACCTTGTTATACCCCGCTTGCGATAGTACCGAGCGGCGTCGGACAGCGCTGGCCGATTGCCACATCTATTCTTATCAGAGGGTAAGTAATGATATTGAAAACACTTTTGACGGCCGTTGCCGCCGCAGGCTTGCTGTATACCGGCGCGAATCCGGCTTCGGCCCAGTCCTATCCGGACCGGCCGATCACGATTTATGTCGGGCTGGCCGCCGGAGGCGGCACCGACCTTTTGGCGCGCGCAATTGCCGATAACATGCAAAGAACGCTTGGACAGCCGGTTGTTGTGGAAAATCTTCCCGGAGCCAGCGGGACGATCGCCGGTCAGAAGGTAGCTACGGCTAATCCCGATGGCTATACCTTGCTCGTTGTGTCGGCGAGTGAAGCCATCCTGCCAAGCATCCGCGACGACCTCCCTTATGACTTGAGGAAGGCATTCGCGCCCATCGATGTGCTCTCGGAAAGCCCCTATCTCGTCACCGTAACGAATAGCTTTTCCGCCAAGTCACTCAGGGATTTCATTGATGTCGCAAAAGCTTCGCCGGGCACTGTGAATTATGGTACGGCCGGTGTCGGCAGCCATGCTCATATCGTTACTGCGGCGCTTGGGCTTCAAGCAGGAATCGATATGGCGCACATCCCGTTCAAGGGTAATGCGGAGGCTTCGGTCGCCGTGGCCTCAGGCACTGTCGATCTCAGCCTGATCACGCCAACGACGGCCGGACCGCTCATTGAAGCAGGCAAGATACGGCCGCTGGCAATCACCTCGCAGGAGCGCGCAAACTCCTTTCCCGACGTGCCGACTGTTTCGGAAGCGGGACTTCCCGGTTTTGCTTATGGCACCTGGTATGCTTTGCTGACCACGGCCAACACCCCGGATGCCGTCGTTGCGAAATTGCACGACGCAACCGAAAAGGCCCTGGCATCACCGGAACTCTCCAATTTCCTTAAAACAAACGGCATGACAAAACGCGGCGGGACTTCAGCCGCAGCTGCAGAATTTATCAATTCGGAAGTTGACCGCTACGGAAAGGTCATCAAGGACGCGGGCATCAAGATCGAATGATCATATTTGATCTCATCGATTCTAAGGAACGGCGGCCAATTCGGCCGTCGTTTATCAGGCCTCCTTGAGCAAAGACTCTCGCGTGACGAGTTCATCACTCAACGGGACGAGGATCCCTTCAAATCGAGCAGTCACCATTGCAGCAAAGGCAGCACTGGCATGCGAAGGGAGAATCCCGCGCCGTCTTAAAAGCACGATATGGCGGAAGCAATCGCTGATCTTGCGACAATGAAGCCCTGTCTTCGCACGCAGTTCCATGGCGGCCGAAGGCAAGACCGTCAGACCAAACCCCGCCCGGACCAAGCCCACCGCGCTCGCGGAGTTCATGACCTCCTTCACTGGAAACACAAAGGGCGTGCTGCTAGCAAGTGATGCCTCGATGGATCGTCGCACGCTGCTGTGGGTGCTAACGAGCACCAACGGGTATTCCACCACCTTCTGAATTGTCACCTCTGGCAAACGGCCAATGTCGTGCCCCTCAGGATAAACGACGAACATGGGCTCTGTTGCCAGCGGCGTAACATCCAGATCAGAAAGCACACCACGATCGATTCCGATGGCGACGTCCACCTCCCCTGAACGCACCATTGCCAGAACCCGCTCCCAAAAAAGGTCGCGAACGATGACCTCAACCTCCGGATGCTGCTCCATAAATTCCGATACCAGTTCCGGCAGAACGCTTCCTGAGAGAGAAGGAAGACATCCTATCCGGAGAGTCTCGTTTGGCGTCACACCCATTTTCTGAGCCTGGTTCACCAGCGCATCCCAATCGTTCAATAACTTGCGAAACTGTCCCGCAAGAATCCGGCCGGAAGCTGTGAGCGCCACGTATCGGGTGTTTCGACTAAAGAGTTGTAATCCCAACAACTGCTCAAGTTGCCTGATCTGCACGGTCAGAGCCGGCTGGGTGATATTCAGGGATTCCGCCGCCCGGGTAAAGCTTCCGCTGGATGCGACGGCGACGAACGCGCGAGCAAGTTTTAATGTAACACTCATAATCTTCTGTTATAGATAAATGATCTCAAAATTCAATTGTCTCGTTGTTGATATGCCTATAACCGGTCCACGCCGGATATGCTCATGCATAAGCGGCTGGAGGAATCGAACTGGCGTTCGCGAGTTCGATCAGGTTGGGATTGATATGCGACTATTTTCAAGACATCTAATAAGCCGCGATACCGTCGCGGGATTCCTTTACATTGCCATCGGTGCAGCGGCAGCGATTGGCGCGACTTTTTACCGCTTGGGCTCGGGAACGCGCCCAGGGCCTGGGTTTTTTCCGTTTATTCTCGGTTTGATCCTTGTTGGGCTTGGAGCAATCATCCTTGTCGGCGACCTGCGCAAGAATCCTGAAGTTCGGGCCAGCTTGAGCCTTTTTGAGTTGCGCGGTCCGTTTTTCGTGCTGACATCGGTACTGGCCTTTGCCTTGCTGATCACCAAGCTCGGCGTCATCGTTGCGGTTGCGGTGATGACTTTGATCGGCGCCCTGGCCTGCCGCGAATCGACTTGGCGAGCAAGCATCGTCTGTGCCGTCATCTTCGGCGTTACCAGCGTTGTCCTATTCAGGTGGGCGTTGAGCGTTTACCTGCCCACGGCCCCCTTCATTCTTGGCTATTAAGGCATTTTACAGCGCAAATCCGGAAAAGACTCGCTGTCTTTCGATCGCAGCATTTGCCAGGGCTGGCAAATGTCGGAATCGAAAGTCCGCCAGGCTGACATTGGTCCTGTTTAGATCGAAACACGCTAAACAGTCGGGAGAAATTGATGGACTTCTTTAATCATATTGCCCTCGGCATCACCACTGCGGTGACTTTTCAGAATCTCTTCTACTGTTTAGTCGGGTGCATTCTGGGAACCGCGGTGGGGGTTCTTCCCGGGCTCGGGCCGCTGGCGACGATCTCCATGTTGCTGCCCTTCACCTTCGGCTTGGACCCGGTTACGGCGTTGATCATGCTGGCCGGGATCTACTACGGCACGCAATATGGCGGCTCCACGACAGCAATTCTGGTCAATTTACCAGGCGAAACATCGTCGGTCGTCACGACGATCGATGGCTATCAGATGGCTCGCCAAGGCCGCGCTGGCGTGGCGTTGGCTACGGCTGCTCTGAGTTCCTTTTTTGCAGGAACGGTCGGCACGCTTGCTCTCGCTCTGTTTTCCGGGCCACTGACTGCACTTGTGTTTGAACTAGGTCCCCCCGAATATTTTGCCTTGATGGTACTTGGCCTGCTCGGTGCAGTAGCGCTCAATAGCGGCTCGATGGCAAAGACGATTGGCATGACAATCATGGGCATCCTCGTCGGCCTTGTCGGAACAGATACCAGCACCGGCGTCGTACGCTACACCTTCGGGCTCACCGAATTGTGGGACGGGATCGATATTATCATTTTGGCGGTCGGCGTTTTCGCTTTCTCGGAAATTATGCTGACGCTTGAGCAAAAGACATCGGAAGAGGTCAAGACCGAGAAGATCGAGACCCTCACGCCGACGCTGAAAGACGTGAGGGAGATGATAGCGCCCGCCGCACGCGGCAGTCTTATTGGTTCGCTGTTTGGCATGCTGCCCGGTACGGGCGTCGCCATCGCTTCCTATATGGCCTATTCCATCGAGAGGCGCGTCTCCCGCAATCGGAAGATGTTCGGACGCGGTGCAATCGGAGGCGTCGCCGCGCCAGAGGCCGCAAACAATGCTGCAGCACAGACTGCCTTCGCGCCGACTTTGACGCTCGGCATACCGGGTAACGCGACAATGGCTCTCATGTTGGGCGCCATGATGATGCACAATATTCAGCCTGGCCCGCAGGTTATGACAAGCAATCCCGCTCTGTTTTGGGGGCTGATTGTCTCGATGTGGATCGGAAATCTGATCCTGGTCGTACTGAATCTGCCGCTTGTTGGCATGTGGGCGAAATTGCTGAACGTGCCTTACAAGTTTATCTACCTGGCAATCCTGTTCTTTTGCTGCATCGGTGTTTACTCGACCCAATCGTCGGTTCTGGACGTCGTATTCGCCGCGTTTTTCGGGTTGGTTGGCTATGTTTTCCGAAAACTCGACTGCAACCCTACCCCGATGATGCTCGGTATGGTTCTGGGGCCTATCGTGGAGGAGAATTTCCGGCGCTCGATGCTGATCGCGAGGGGAGACCCCAGCTTCTTCCTCTCACGCCCCATCGCGTTGGTATTCCTTGGAATCGCTGTGCTCCTGGTGCTCGTGATGACGATGTCGAGCGTCCGCAATCGCTTCGAAGCAAGCATAGAAAGCGAGTGATCCTCGACGAGGAGATGCTGCCTGAACCCGGCATCATCGTTTCTTATGAGACGATCCGGTGCCGGGCGAAGACGTTCGGCCCGGAATATGCTGGCCGTTTGCGGCGGAAATCACCGAGCCCCCCGCGATGTCTGGCATCTGGATGAAGTGGTCGCGGGGATTGACGGCCGGAAACACTGGCTGTGGCGGCTGTCGATCAAGATGGCTACGTTCTCGACGAGATCGTCCCGAGCCGGCGCAACCCCAAGGCTGCCAAGCGTCTGCTGCGAAAATACTAAAAGCTTTGACCTGTGACCCGCCGCGCGTCATCGGCTGTCAGGGCCTGTTCCCGCGTGCCCGAGACGATGATCTCGAGAACCTCGTGCTCGTCGGTGTTCTTGACGTAGCGGTCGCCGACATATTCGCCGCGCTTCAGCACCATGACGCGGTCACCCACCGCGAAAATGTCGACTAGGCGGTGCGAGATGATGATCTGGGCAACGCCCTGCTTCTTCAGCTCCAGCATGGTTTCAAGCAGGCGTTCGGTCGCCATCACGGAAAGGTTGGCTGTCGGTTCGTCGAGGATAACCACGCGCGGGTCAAAAGAAATCGCACGCGCAATCGCGACCGATTGCTGACGGCCGCCCGACAGGCTTTCGACTTTCTGATAGACGGAATTCACATCGACCTTGAGCCGTTTCAGCACATGATCGGCTTCCGCATACATCTTCTTCCGGTTGACGAAGGGACCTTTGAGCGGCCAGCGGCCGAGAAAGATGTTCTGGCCGACATCCATGTTCCCGCACAGTGCGAAATCCTGGTAGATCATCTCGATGCCGGCGTCGCGGCTTTCGTGCGGGCTCTTGAAATGCACGGGCGTTCCGGCCACCAGGATCTCCCCGGCGTCGCGCTGATAGGCGCCGGTCAATATCTTCATCAGCGTCGATTTGCCGGCCGAGTTGTCGCCGACCAGACCGAGAATCTCGCCGGGATAGAGCACGAGATCGACCTTGCGGAGCGCCTGCACCGCCCCGAAGGATTTCTCGATCCCTCGCATTTCGACGATCGGCTGGGATGGCGTCGCATCAGCCATAGGAACTCTCCCGTATTCGAGCGCGTCCGGGCAGCCTGGCGCTGAGACGTGCGAAAATCTTGGCTTCGCGCACCCAGATGTCGATCAGCACCGCGACGATCAGGATAACGCCGATGAAGACGTTGATCCAATGCTGCGGCATGGTGAATCCCTGGACGTTGAGCTGCAGCAGCGCGCGGATGAGGGTGATGACGGCTGCCCCTGCAAGGGAGCCGATCATCGTGCCGTAACCGCCGAAGATCGAACCGCCGCCAATGATGACGGAGGCAATGGCGTCAAGCTCGCGGAACTGGCCGGCGACCGGATTGAAACTGCGGAAATAAGCCACGTTGATGATCCCGGCCATGCTTGCGCAGAGCGCCGCGAGCATCAGCGCAATGAAGCGCACCCGGTTGGTATTGATGCCGGCATAGGCAGCAGCACGAATGTTGCCCCCCGTGGCACAGACTTTCATCCCGAACGGCGTAAAGGCGAGCACGATGCCCGCAAGCAGGGCGACAAGAAACATCCAGATCGTCTGGACGCTGACGACCTCGGCCACGCTACGCAGGATTCCGGGGGGCAGCGAAAAGCCAAAATGGACGAGTACGTCGTTCAACTTCCGGCCGAGGAGGTTATAACCCTCCGGCCAGCCGGTCAGTTGCTGACCGGCCACGAACCAGGCGGCAAGGCCTCGGGCGATGTAGAACATGCCGAGAGTTGCGATGAAGGCCGGCAGCTTGAAACCAACTGTAACGACAGCATTGACCAGCCCGGCAATCATTCCCGCGAGCAGGCCCATCGCGATCGCTGTGAGCGGGTCGGCGCCGAGCACCTTCAGGAAATAGGCGGCGGTGCTTCCGGCCAGCGCGAGCACGGAACCGACAGAAAGATCGATGTCCCCGGCCGCGATCACATAGGTGAGCCCGACCGCAATCAGGGCCAGTTCGGTATAATTCAGCAGGATTGCGAAGGTGTTGGAGAGGTTCCACCAGTAGTCCGGCCTTAGTGCAAGGCCTGTCAGCCACAGCACCATGGTCAAGATAATGGCGAGTGCGTCTCGGCGCGCAAGGAATTTGCCAAGGCCGGTGGCCGACAGCGCCGCGTCGGTCGCCATCGCTCCCTTGGTCTGAACGCCTTCGAGCGCCACGCCGCCCATCTCATAGGCCGGCGGCGGCGGCCGGCCCCGGAGCCAAGCCCAGAACCGGCCCGCGAACTGGCGCCGAATGACGTGGGGCTCGATGAGGACGGCGATAACCAGAAGCAGGCCGAGAAAGATCAGCACTGCGCCTGCCGGCAGTGTGTACCTGGCATTGACTGTGACATTCTCCCCGTCGATGACAATGACGCGGGTGATTGGCCAACCTTCACGGAGCACCTTGTCGATCAGGACGACGACCGCAGCTCCAAGACAGGAACCGATCACACGGCCGCGCCCGCCAAGGATCGACGCGCCGCCGATGACGACGGAGGCGATTACGGTGAGTTCCCAGCTGACGCCGTAGAGTGGGGTCACCCCCTTGTCCTGCGCCGCCGACAGAAGCGCTGCCAGTGTCGCACAAAGCGACGAGATCAGGTAGGCGCGGGTGCGCACCCAGCCGGTGGGGATGCCTGCATAGATGGCTGCCTGCTCGTTGCCGCCGGTCGCGAAGGTCTCGTACCCCCAGCGGGTCTTGGCAAGCACGTAGGCACCGACAACTGCGACAAGCAAGAAGATTACGATCTGGTTGTTGAAACCGAGCGCATTCGTTTCGCCCAAGTGGAAGAAGAGCGGCGCCTCCTTCGCCTTTTCGGAGTAGTAGATCGCCTGCCCGTGCGTCAGCGCGAGCACGAAACCGCGACCGATGAAAAGCATCGTCAGCGTCGCGATGAATGCCGGCACTTTCAGGACGGTCACCAGGACGCCGTTGATCAGGCCGATCGCCGCGCCCAAAAGCAAGCACAGGACGACCGAGGTCACGATGTCGAAGTCCAGAAAACTCGAAGCAAAAAGCCGAGCGAAAACCACGGCGACCAGGCCGTAGGTGGAACCGACTGAAAGATCGAGATCTTTGTTGGCGATGACGAAGGTCATTCCAACGGCGATGATCCCCACGCGCGACGTGTCCCGGAGCAGCGCGTGCAGCGCCTCCGTTGACCCGAAGAAGGCTGGATTGACGAGAGCTCCGACGAGATAGAGCAGAGCGAGAAAGACGAGAAGACCGCCCTCCCAGCCGCCAAAAAGCTGAGGCGGCGCACGGCCGAGCGAAGTCGTCGTGGTGAGCGGCATAAGTTTCTCCGGTCGATCCCTGTATCGGAGGGCAGGAGGTCTGCGTCCTCCTGCCCTTATTCAGAGTTTCAAGCGCAATCAGTTCTCGAAGCGCTTGCCGACGTTTGCGACCGTCTCCTTCGTTACGAGCTGAGCGCGCGTATCGAGATTGGCGGCGGAGATGCCGCGATCGATCTGCAGATAAAGCTGCATGACCGGCCAGAAGCCCTGCAGGAAAGGCTGCTGTCCGAGCGAACCGGTCAGGTTCCCGGCGGCGATGCCTTCTTGCTGAGCCGGGCCGAGATCGAAGCCGAAGGCGCAGATCTTGCCAGTCATTCCGGCCTGTGCGACCGCTTTGACGAGCGGCGGCGTAAAGACGTTGTTGGCGGTGAAGACGCCAACCACATCACCGCGCGACTCGAAGAGCGTAACAAGCCCATTCACTGGGTCGTTCGGATTCGTATCGATGCCGACATTCTCCGGGCCGGCGTCAACCTTGAAGGCGTCGAGCTTGCCCGCATCCTTCAGCGTCTTGACGATCGCATTGAAAGCGGAAGTCACGCGGTTATTCACCTCGATGTTGCCCATCGCTGTTGAGGACGGCAGCACGATCGAGCCGCTGGTCTTGCCGCTGTCGAGCACGCATTTGGCGAGCGCTTCGCCGCCGATTGCCGCGGCCGATGCGTCCTGGCCGGTATGGCTGATGGCGCTGCGGTTCAGGAGGGTCGCGTCGAACGAGTTGGTCGTTGCGACCGGAATGCCCTTGGCCTCTGCGGCCTTGACGATATCGTTGTAGGCGCCGACCTGCGGCGTCGTCATGATAATGCCGTCGATCGTCGGGTCCTGAACAATCTGGTTCAGGATTTCGATTTCACGCGCAGGATCGTCCACCGGCGACTCCGAGCCAAGCAGCAGTATCTTGGCGCCGATCATGTTGCCGGCAACGGTCGCGCCGACATAGACAGGGTCAAAGAAGCCGTTGCCTGCCGTATGCGTCACGATCGCAAAGGTCAAATGACCGTCGGCCGAATGGAAATCCTTCGTGCCGGGAGCCTCCTTGGCGGCTTCAGTGAAGTTGTAGCCGCCCACTGCTTTCTCGACGCTGCCCGATTGCGCGAATGCGTGAGACACCCCAAGCAATAACGCCGCGGCGGATGCCACGAACACCAAAATTCGCCTCATGATTGGTCCTCCCTAACCAATACGGAAGACATCCGAGCGTACTTACCGAATTGTTCGAATGCTCCCTCATGCCCTATTTTCTAATTTTCTAATATGCCGTGAAAATCCGTTGGACGTAAGTGCCGAATTGGTCGTAGTGGCGAATTATCATACAGTATTGGAGAGAAACCCATTCGCAGCCCGGATAGCCGCCAAATTACTGACAAAGTCCGGCCGGCCGTCTATGAATCACCCATGCAAAATGGATTTCTAACAACTGGTCCTGACGACGCCGAGGTGACGATGCTGCTCGCACACGGTGCCGGCGCAGCGATGGATTCGACGTCGATGACAGCCGCGGCCGAGGCTCTCGCAACCGTCGGCTTTCGCGTCGCCAGATTCGAGTTCGACTATATGGCGGCACGGCGAACATCCGATGGCCGGAAACCGCCTCCCCGCGCCGACAGGCTCATTCCGGAATATCTTGCCGCCGTCGAGCAACTCGCCGCGCGCGGCCCACTTATCATCGGCGGCAAATCAATGGGCGGCCGTGTTGCCAGCATGGTTGCCGACAAACTCTTTCGCGAGGGCAAGATCGTAGGGCTCGTCTGCCTCGGCTATCCGTTCCACCCGCCGGACAAACCTGGCCAGCTCCGCACGAAGCATCTGGAGACACTAGAGACGCCGACCCTGATAGTGCAAGGAACGCGGGATGAGTTCGGCACAAGAGAAGAAGTGCCGGGCTACTCCCTGTCCAGCAAGATAGACCTGCTCTGGCTTGAAGACGGCGACCACGACCTGAGACCCCGAAAAAAGAGCTCGGGGTTCTCGTTTGCAGATCATCAGGCGAGCATGGCGCAAGCCGTCAGAGACTGGGCGTCCGCGAAGGCATCCAGATCGTCTCCAGGCCCGGTGACGCCGCCATAGACTCGCGCCCTTTACTGCCGTCAGTTGGCAGGTTGCTTCGTCTTCCTCAGATAGGGAAGGACGGTGTCGAAGGAGCCAAAGCGGGTAATCGCGTCCTCGTTCGAAACCGCCGCCGTGATGATGACGTCCTCGCCTTGCTGCCAGTTTGCCGGCGTCGCCACCTGATGCTTGGCCGTCAGCTGAATGGAATCGATGGCGCGCAGGATTTCACCAAAGTTGCGGCCCGTCGTCATCGGGTAGGTGAGGATGAGCTTGATCTTCTTGTCAGGGCCAACCACGAAGACGGAGCGCACGGTGGCATTGTCAGCCGGCGTGCGGCCTTCGGAGCTCTCGCCCGCGCCTGCCGGCAACATATCGTAGAGCTTCGCCACATTGAGATCCTTGTCGCCGATCAGCGGATATTCGACGTCGAAGCCGGTTGCCGTCTTGATGTCGCCCTTCCACTTGCTGTGGCTTTCGACCGGATCGACCGATATGCCGATGATCTTGACGCCGCGCTTGCGGAATTCGCCTTCAAGGCCCGCCATCGCGCCGAGTTCCGTCGTGCACACCGGCGTGAAGTTCTTCGGATGGGAGAAAAGCACGGCCCAGCCGTCGCCGATCCAGTCATGAAAACGGATCGGCCCGTGAGTGGTTTCGGCGGTAAAATCCGGGGCAATATCGTTGATGCGAAGGCTCATAGGGTCGTTCCTCTATCCTTGGGTTACGGTATGAATTCCATCGCCGGTAGCAATACACGCTCCTCGCGGCCATCAGCAAGCCGGAAGCGCGTTGACTAGATATCGGCCGCGTCTGCCGACGTGCGCGTCGCCATGATCTTGTCGATGCGCATGCCGTCCATGTCGATGACTTCGAACCGCCATCCGTCGAACTCGAAGGTTTCACCGGTCTCGGGAATGTGCTGGAGCTGGTGAAGGGCAAAGCCCGCGAGCGTGTGGAAATCGGCGTCCGGCTTTTCGCGCAAACCCAGTCTTTCGAAAGCGTCAAAGGCTGGCATCATCGCATCGACCAGCAGCGAGCCGTCTTCGCGGACAATGATGGTCGGCTCCTCGTCGGATCCCGGGAGATCTCCGGCAATCGTTTCGAGCAGATCGGTCTGCGTGACAATACCCTCAAGGCTACCATATTCATCGATGACGATGGCAAGATGGACCGGCGAGGCCTTGAAGCTATCGAGGACGCGCACCACCGAGGTCCCCTCATGGAGCACCAGCGGCTGCTTGATCGCATCCAGAGGCCTGATCTTTCCGCCATCCAGAACCTGATCGAGCAGGTCCTTCTTTAGAACCATGCCAATCGGTTCGTCGATCGAGCCGCGGGCGACGAGAAGCTGCTCGTGCCTGCATTCCCGGATCGTTTTCAGGATTTCAGCCTCGCTGTCATCGGCATCGAACCAGTCGACATCGAGGCGTGGCGTCATGATGTCGGAGATCGGTCTCTCGCCGATATTGAGCACCCGTTCGACGAGCTGCTGCTGCACCGGATTGAGAAGGCCCGCTTCCTGGCTCTCGGCCACCAGCAGCTTCAGTTCCTGTGGAGAATGAAAGGAGGATTCGCCTGCTCCCGCACGAAGTCCGACGGCTCGGAGCACGAGGTTGCCCAAGCCGTTGAGAACGAAGATTGCCGGTTTGAACAGGGTGAGGAAGCAATCGAGTGGCCGGACGACGGCGAGCGCCGTTCCTTCGCTTCGCTGTAGCGCCAGGCTCTTCGGCGCCAGCTCCCCGAGCACGATATGAAGCGCCGTTATGATGATGAATGCTATGACGACGGCGATGGCGTGCGAGCCCCTCACGGCCCATTCGCCCGGCAGCCACGCCAGCAGTGGCTGGATCAGATGCGCCAGCGCCGGTTCACCGACCCAGCCGAGAGCAAGCGAGGAGATCGTGATGCCGAGCTGCGTCGCCGCGAGATTTGCGTCGAGACTGTCTACCGCCCGCTGAAGCGCCGAAGCGTTCATCCGTCCCGCAGCGGCAAGTTCGGCGACCCGGCTGCGCCTGACGGAAACCAGTGCAAATTCGGCAGCCACGAAGAAGCCATTCGCGCCGACCAGAAGAAACACGGCAAGAACTCCGGCATAATCCAGAATACTGCCATCTTGGCCCGTCATGTCTTGATCGTCCCTAACTGTGGAATGAAACGATATCGTAGCACGCGGAAGCAGAAGCGGCACACAGGACAGCAGCTGATTTATGATTTTGGAGATGCGAGAGGCTGCGACGCATCTTCAAAAACAATCGACATCGTCGCTGGAGTTGAACTACTGGGGCGACCTCTTCGCCACGTGAAATGCTCGAAACATTCGCATCCGCACATTTTTTGTGCATTATCTATTATTGCTTAATTTTGTGGCTATTCACCTTGCCTGTTGTGCTGCAGTGCGGTTAAAATGACGCATGAGCCGTTGCGACCTGACAGTGCTTGTCATCGATGAAAATACGATCCGCGCCTCAATCATCGAAGAGGGGCTGCGGGAGGCTGGTCATACGCGTGTAGCGGTGGTCCATGAGGTACACGGCGTCGCGCGCATCATCGAAACGCTGAAGCCTGATGTCATCATCATCGATATCGAGAACCCCAATCGCGACATGATGGAACATCTTTTCCAGCTCACACGGACGGTCAGCCGGCCGATCGCGATGTTCGTCGATCGATCGGATAGCGCGTCGATCGAGGCGGCGGTCGAAGCCGGGGTCTCCGCCTATATCGTCGACGGGTTGAAAAAGGAGCGAGTGAAACCGATCCTCGATATGGCCGTCAGCCGGTTCAATGCATTCAGCCGCCTGCAGCGGGAGCTTGCCGACGCGAAGTCGGCACTTGAGGAACGCAAGATCATCGAACGGGCCAAGGGTATCCTCATGAGGATGCGTGGCCTTTCGGAGGAAGAGGCGTTCGCCCTGTTGCGCCAGACGGCGATGAACGAGAAGAAGAAGATGTCCGAGATCGCGCAAAGCGTCGTGACGGCGGCCGGGTTGTTGATGTGAACCGGCGCGAACGCCATTCGATTGTTCGGAGGACTGCGGAGTGAATGCGGTGACGAGAATGGAAATACAGCAAGGCCGTTTGTCTGCGCCTTTACGGCTCCACAGCGAAGGGCCTCGCGTTCTGCGCGCCGGCTTCATTCCGCTTGTCGACGCCTCGGTGCTGATTGCCGCCGCAGAATTCGGATTTGCCGAGAAGGAGGGCCTGACCCTCGATCTGGTCAAGGACGTTTCCTGGGCGAATGTTCGCGATCGGCTGGCATTTCGCCAGTTCGACCTCGCCCACATGCTCTCGCCGATGCCGGTTGCGGCAGTGCTCGGATTGGGGTCGAACCCCTCCCCGACGATTGCACCCTTTTCTTTGGGACGCGGCGGCAATGCGATCACGCTCTCGACCCGGCTCTTCGAACGCATGCGCCAAGTGGCGGGCATTTCGGAAACGGCAAGCGCGATCGAGAATGCCAAGGCGCTGGCCAAAGTGCTAGCCGATATGCGGGTCCGCGGCGAAACCACGCCGACACTTGGCATGACCTATCCGTTTTCCTCGCACAACTACGAGTTCCGCTACTGGTTGGCTGCCGGCGGGATCGATCCGGACAGGGATGTGAAGCTGGTCGTTGTTCCGCCTCCCCTCACCTCCGACGCCCTGGCGGTCGGGGCGATCGACGGCTTCTGCGTCGGCGCGCCGTGGAACATGGTGGCTTCCGAACGCGGCGTCGGCCGGATCGTCGCCGCAAAGCAGGATATCTGGCCCTCGGCGCCCGAGAAGGTGGTCGGCATGCGGCCCGATTGGGCCGAAAGCCATCCGGAAACGGTCTCCCGGCTGATCGTGGCGCTGGACGCTGCGGCGCGCTGGTGCGATCGCGCCGAAAACCACGATGCCCTGGCCGAAGCATTGGCGGATCAGCGTTATATTTCCGCTCCTGTCGATATTGTAAGGTACGTGCTCGCAGGCGAGTTCAGCCTGGATGCCACGGGCAGCCGCCGCGTCATCGACAACTACTTCATGTTCCATGGTGATTATGCGAATTACCCACGGCCGAGCCAGGCATTGTGGATCTACAGCCAGATGGTCCGCTGGGGCCAGGCCGAGATCAGCCTGAACAGCGCACGATCGGCGGCCTCTGCCTATCGTCCCGATCTCTACAGGGCAGCACTCGGCGAGAACTGCACGCCGCCAGACGCCGATATCCGGGTCGAAGGCGATAGCGATGGCGACCGCTTTATGGACGGGCGGATCTTCGATCCAGCGCAATTCGTGGAATACGTCGACGGGTTCGCCGTCAAGAGCGCCCAACGCTTTACCCCGGGCGCGGACGAAGTCTGACTTTTTGCTGCTCTGCACAAAAGGCTGGCAGCGGCTCGCGCACCACGTACTGCATTCGCACAAAAGATACGCAGCACACTCTCCGCCCGAAAATTGCGCATCGGCGTTCAAACTATCGGTTCTCCAGTAATTTCAATGACCTACAAAATCCGAAATAAACTGGCACGCAGCTTGCAGGACTAATTTTGCCCGGATCAACGGCGATCTAGGCGGATGAGCGCGCAATAGGCGCTCGCAAAGACATCGACGTCGCAAGGTTGTTGCAGTCTGGGAACCCTTCCTTCCCGTGGACGCAATCTCCGAGCGGCGTTTTTTGTTTCAACGTTCAACAATGGATCGGCACGACCTCGTCGGGCCCCGGAGAAGCCATGTCTGTTATCAGGAACACACAGTCCATGTCCGCCGGCGAACCAGCCAAAGCATTGTGGATGTCCACGATTGCCTTCACCCTCTGTTTTGCCGTCTGGACGATCTTCGCGATCATCGGCATCCGCATCAAACAGGAGCTTGGCCTGAACGAGGCCGAGTTCGGATTGCTGGTCGGCACGCCTGTTCTGACCGGTTCGCTCGTCCGCATCGTCCTTGGCATCTGGACCGGCCGTTATGGCGGCCGCCTCGTCTACACGCTCACCATGCTGGCCGCCGCCGTGGCGACCTTCCTGCTCTCCTATGCCCACACCTATACCCAAATGCTGGTCGCCGGCCTCGGTGTCGGCCTTGCCGGTGGCTCCTTCGCGGTCGGCGTCGCCTATGTATCGCCCTTCTTTCCGGCGGAAAAACAGGGAACGGCGCTTGGCATCTTCGGCGCCGGCAATGTCGGCGCCGCGGTGACCAAGTTCGCAGCCCCCTTCGTGCTGATTGCGTGGGGCTGGCAAGCCGTTGCCCAGATCTGGGCCGTCGGCCTAGCGCTGATGGCAATCGTCTTCTGGTTCACCACGACGGATGATCCGGCCTTCCGCCTCCGCCGCGAAGGCAAGCTCGCCTCCAAGAGCCTGGCGCAGGAATTCGCACCGCTGAAGAACGTCCAGGTCTGGCGCTTCTCGCTCTATTACTTCTTCGCCTTCGGTGGCTTCGTTGCCCTGTCGCTGTGGCTGCCCCGCTATCTGGTCGGTGTCTACGGCTTCAATCTCGAAGTCGCCGGCATGGTCGCTGCCGCCTATTCCATCCCCGGCAGCATCTTCCGCGCCTTCGGCGGCGTCGTCTCCGACAAGAAGGGCGCACGCAGCGTGATGTATGTGATGTTCGCGGTCGCGGCTGTCGCGACGCTCATCCTGTCGCTCCCGGCTGCCGGAACGGGCGCAGCGCTCGGCATCACGCCTGTCGTCTTCATCGTTATCATCTTCGCCCTCGGCTTCGTGATGAGCCTCGGCAAGGCGGCTGTCTATAAGCATATCCCCGCCTACTACCCCGAAAGCGTTGGCGCGGTCGGCGGTATCGTCGGCATGATGGGCGGCCTCGGCGGCTTCATCCTGCCGATCGCCTTCGGCCTGCTCAAGGACATGACCGGCCTCTGGTCGAGCTGCTTCATGCTGCTCTTTGCGGTCGTCGTCATCTCGCTCGTCTGGATGCACCTGTCGGTCCGACAACTCGACCGCCGGGGCCTCTCCGCACAAGCCGTCGCTGCCACCTGATCTGAGGACTTTGAAACTATGACTGAGAAGCTTGTCATCATCGGCAACGGCATGGCGCCCGGGCGCATGCTCGAGCACCTCTTTGAAAAGGCCCCGGACCAATACCAGGTCACGATCTTCAACGCCGAGCCGCGCGTCAACTACGACCGCATCATGCTCTCGCCGGTTCTATCCGGCGAGAAGGACTACGAGGAAATCATCATCCATGGTGATGGATGGTACATCAAGCACGGCATCACCCTCTACAAGGGTCACAAGATCATCAAGATCGATCGTGCCGCCAAGACGGTCACGTCAGATCACGGCGTCACCGAAAGCTACGACAAGCTGGTGATCGCCACCGGCTCCGTGCCTTTCATCATCCCCGTGCCCGGAAAGGATCTGCCCGGCGTCATCACCTACCGCGACCTCGACGACGTGCAGGCGATGCTGCTTGCCGCCCAGTCGCGCGAGAAGGCGATCGTCATCGGCGGTGGTCTGCTCGGCCTCGAGGCGGCGGCCGGCCTTGCGTCGCGCGGCATGGACGTGACTGTTCTGCACGTGATGCCGACACTGATGGAGCGTCAGCTCGATCCGGCTGCCGGTTACCTCCTGCAGAAGGCCGTGGAGGAGCGCGGCATCAAGGTCATCTGCAAGGCCAACACCAAGGCGATCATCGGCAATGGCAAGGTCGAGGGTGTTGAGCTAGACGACGGCCGTGTCATTCCTGCAACCCTCGTCGTGATGGCCGTCGGCATCCGTCCGAATGCCGGCATTGCCAAGGACGCCGGCATTGCTGTCAACCGCGGCATCGTCGTCGATGACGGCATGCAGACCTCGGACGGCAGCATCATGGCGCTCGGCGAGTGCGCCGAAGTCGGCGGCGTGGTCTACGGCCTGGTCGCGCCGCTCTACGAGATGGCCCGCGTCGCCGCCTCGCATCTGTCGGGCGACCGCTCCGCTGCCTTCGTGCATTCGGACACGCCGACCAAGCTCAAGGTCACCGGCATCGAACTCTTTTCGCTCGGCGACTTCGCCGATGGCGACGATCGCGAGGAAATCGTGCTGCGCGACGCTTCCGCCGGCGTCTACAAGCGCCTTGTGCTGAAGAACAACAAGATCATCGGCACCGTCCTTTACGGCGAAACCGCCGACGGTGCCTGGTTCAATGATCTGAAAAGGAAACAGACCGACATCAAGGAGATGCGCGAAACGCTGATCTTCGGTCAGGCCTATCAGGGAGGGTCGCCGCTGGACCCTATGGCGGCCGTTGCAGCCTTGCCGGATGACGCGGAAATCTGTGGCTGCAACGGCGTCTGCAAGGGCAAGATCACTTCGACCATCACCAGCAAGGGCCTGACGTCGCTGGACGACGTGCGCGCCCACACCAAGGCGTCCGCGTCCTGCGGCTCCTGCACCGGCCTCGTTGAAAAGCTGATGACGCTGACGCTTGGCGACAGCTACAACCCGGCCGCCGTCCAGCCGATGTGCACCTGCACCGAACTCGGCCACGACGATGTTCGCCGCCTGATCAAGGCCAAGGGCCTGAAGAGCATCCCTGCCGTCATGCAGGAACTCGAATGGAAGACCTCCTGCGGCTGCGCCAAGTGTCGTCCGGCGCTCAACTACTACCTCGTGTGCGACTGGCCGGACGAATATGCCGACGATTACCAGTCGCGCTTCATCAACGAGCGCGTCCACGCCAACATCCAGAAGGACGGCACCTATTCCGTCGTTCCGCGCATGTGGGGCGGTGTCACGAATTCAAACGAACTGCGCGCCATCGCTGATGTCGTCGACAAGTTCGAAATCCCGATGGTCAAGGTGACGGGCGGCCAGCGCATCGACCTGCTTGGCATCGAGAAGGAAGACCTACCGGCAGTCTGGGCCGATCTCGGCAAGGCGGGCTTCGTCTCCGGACAGGCCTATGCCAAGGGGCTGCGCACGGTGAAGACCTGCGTCGGTTCCGACTGGTGCCGTTTCGGCACGCAGGATTCCACCGGTCTCGGCATCCGCATCGAGAAGTTCATGTGGGGCTCCTGGACGCCAGCGAAACTGAAGATGGCTGTCTCAGGCTGCCCGCGCAATTGCGCCGAAGCGACCTGCAAGGACATCGGCGTCATCTGCGTAGACTCAGGCTTCGAGATCCATTTCGCCGGTGCTGCCGGTCTCGACATCAAGGGCACCGAGGTTCTCGGGCTGGTGAAGACAGAGGACGATGCGCTGGAGCATATCGTGGCGCTGACGCAGATGTACCGCGAGCAGGCCCGCTATCTCGAGCGCATCTACAAATGGGCGAAGCGCGTCGGCCTCGACGAAATCCGTCGCCAGATCATGGACGACGCCGACAAGCGCAAGGCCTACTACGAGCGCTTCGTCTTCTCCCAGAAATTCGCGCAGGTCGATCCCTGGTCAGAGCGCGTCTCCGGCAAGGATAAGCATGAGTTCAAGCCGATGGCGACGATCGGCTACCCGCAGGCCGCTGAGTAAGGAGATGGACATGAACTGGATTTCAATCGGCGACATCTCCGAAATTCCGCTCAGGGGCGCGCGCTGCGTGAAAACACCGCAGGCCAAGATCGCCGTCTTCCGCACCGCCGAAAACGAGGTCTTCGCCATCGAGGATCACTGCCCACACAAGGGCGGGCCGCTTTCCCAGGGCATCGTCCATGCCAAGGCCGTCACCTGCCCGCTGCACAACTGGGTAATCTCGCTCGAGACCGGCAAGGCGCTCGGCGCCGATGAGGGCGACGTGCGGACCATACCGGTGCGCAACGAAAACGGCGCCCTCTACATCGCGCTTGAAAGCCTGATGATGGCGGCCGAATGATGGAAAAAGAGGTCAAGACAACCTGTCCTTATTGCGGTGTCGGCTGCGGCGTCATCGCCAAGGTCGCAGACGACGGCAAGGTTTCCGTCAAGGGCGACCCGGACCACCCCTCGAATTTCGGCCGGCTGTGCTCGAAGGGCTCGGCGCTCGGAGAAACCGTCGATCTCGACGGACGCGTGCTCTACCCCGAAATTTCCGGGGAGCGGACAGAATGGGGACAGGCGCTTGACCTCGTCGCGCAACGATTTTCGGATGCCATCACTGAGCATGGACCCGATTCCGTTGCCTTCTACATCTCCGGTCAGTTGCTGACGGAGGACTACTATGTTGCCAACAAGCTGATGAAAGGCTTCATCGGCTCCGCCAACATCGACACCAATTCGCGGCTCTGCATGTCGTCTTCCGTCGCGGGTCACCGCCGCGCCTTCGGATCGGACACCGTGCCGGGCACCTATGAGGATATCGAGCTTGCCGATCTGGTGATCCTCACCGGCTCGAACCTCGCCTGGTGCCACCCGGTCATCTATCAACGGCTGGCGGCTGCCAAGGCGGCGCGCCCCGGCATGAAGGTCGTCGTCATCGATCCGCGGCGCACGATGACATCAGATATCGCCGACCTGCACCTGGCGATCCGCTCGGACAGCGATGTCGCGCTTTTCGTCGGCCTTTTCGAACACCTGATCGCAAACAACGCCATCGATCAGAACTATGTTTCCGAACATACCAACGGCTTTGCCGAAGCCTTTACCGCTGCGTCGGGCATCTCCTTCAACGAGGTGCTTGAGTTGACCGGCCTGCCGGCCATGCAGCTTCGCGAATTCTACCGTCTCTTTGCCACCACCGAGAAGGTGGTCACCTGCTACAGCCAAGGCGTCAACCAGTCCTCCTCGGGCACCGACAAGGTCAATGCCATCATCAACTGTCACCTTGCCACCGGTCGGATCGGCCGGCCGGGCATGGGGCCCTTCTCGCTGACGGGCCAACCGAATGCCATGGGGGGACGCGAGGTCGGCGGGCTTGCCAACATGCTGGCTGCCCACATGGCCATCGAAAGTGCCGAGGATCGCGACCGCGTCCAGCGTTTCTGGGGTGCGCCGACCATTGCCGAAAAGCCGGGCCTGAAGGCGGTCGACATGTTCAGGGCCGTCGCCGACGGGCGGATCAAGGCCCTTTGGATCATGGCGACGAACCCGGTCGTCTCGATGCCGGATGCCGACGCCGTCGAGGCCGCCATCAAGGCCTGTCCGTTCGTCGTCGTCTCCGACATCCTGAAGGATACCGATACCGCGCGTCATGCCCATGTCCTCCTGCCCTCGCTCGGCTGGGGCGAAAAGAGCGGCACGGTCACCAATTCCGAACGCCGTATCTCCCGCCAGCGCTCCTTCCTCGATGTACCCGGAGAAGCCCGCGCCGACTGGTGGCAGCTTGCTGAGGTGGCCAAACGGATGGGCTTTGCCCAAGCCTTCGACTTCGACTCCAATGCGGATATTTTCGACGAACACGCCGCCCTCTCCGCCTTCGAGAATAACGGCAGTCGCGACTTCGATATCGGCGCATACGCTGACATCGGACATGAAACCTACGACACCATGCCGCCCTTCCAATGGCCTGCCGCGCGCGAGGCAGCCCCCCTCTGGCCTGCCGGCCATCTCCCCCACAAGGGGGGAGATGGCGAGCGGCATGAGCATCGCTCCGAAGCAAGCCTCGCGGCTTATTCGACGGTCGATTTAGAAGAAGGGGCCGGCGCCCAGCCAATCTCCCCCCTTGTGGGGGAGATGGCCGGCAGGCCAGAGGGGGGTAATGACAAGCGCTTCTTTTCGAATGGCGGCTTCTACCATGCCGACGGCAAGGCACGCTTCATCGCCGTCGAACCGGTGGTCTCGGATCGCACCAACGCCGACTATCCCTTCACGCTGAACACCGGCCGCATCCGCGACCAATGGCACACGATGACGCGGACGGGAAAGAGCGCGCGGCTTTCATCCCATATCGCCGAGCCTTTCGCCGAAATCCATCCGCGCGACGCGATCGAGATCGGTGTCGGCAACGCCGGTCTCGTCGAGATCGAAAGCCCGCACGGCAGGGCCGTGGTTCGCGCCCTGATCACCGAGAGACAGGCCCGCGGCAGCATTTTCGTGCCTATGCACTGGAATGATCAGTTTGCCGCGAAGGCTCGCATCGACGCCGTCGTCGCGCCTTTGACCGACGCAATCTCGGGCCAGCCGGCGTCCAAGAATGTCGCGGTCGCGGCCCGACGCTTCAAGGCTGCGCGCTACGGCTTTGCCGTTTCCGAGACTAAGCCGGACCAACTCGACGCGGCCTATTGGGCTCTCGCAACGGCCGAAGGCGGCTGGCGCGTGGAACTCGCCTTCGACCAGCCGGTCGAGGACTGGTGCACGTGGTGCCGCACCACGTTCGGCATCCCCGACGACATCGAGCCACTCGGCTACGCCGACCAGCAATCGGGCGATCTGAGGCTCGCCTTTTTCGACGGCACGCGCCTGCTTGCAGCGCTGTTTACTGCACGCGAACCCGTCGCCGTCGCCCGCAACTGGGCGATCTCACAGCTCAGCGCCGAGCACACCAATCTGCGCAAGCGCTTCGCGCTGGTCGCCGGTCGCCCCGGCGCGGACAAGCCGGATCCGGGCGCCACCGTCTGCTCCTGCTTCGGCGTCGGCGTCAACCAGATCGTCGGTGCTGTCCGCAACGGCTGTCACAGCGTCGAAGCAATCGGCAAGGAACTCAACGCCGGAACCAACTGCGGTTCATGCCGCGCGGAAATAAGGGGCATCATCGATGGATGTCTTGCCGCCGCCGCGGAGTAACGATCGCCGCTTCAGGAAGCGGCTGACGAGCTACGATTCACGCCCCACCTAAAATGGCATGAGCGGCCTAACATAGGCCGCTCATCGTTTCTTCCTCACACAGCCGCGCCCTGAGTGCGGCTGTTCGGTTTGTCTTATTCCGCCGCCTGCAGAGCCGGCGCAGGAACTTCCACCTCCTCCGGCAGCTCTCCAGCCAGTGCCGCGGCAAGCTTTGTCTGGTCCAACTCGTTCTCCCAGCGGGCGACGACAATCGTGGCAACCGCGTTTCCAACGAAATTGGTCAGTGCGCGGCATTCCGACATGAAGCGGTCGACACCGAGGATGAGCGCCATGCCGGCAACGGGAACCGATGGAACGACGGAAAGCGTTGCGGCGAGCGTGATGAAACCTGCCCCCGTGATGCCTGCCGCACCCTTCGAGCTCAGCATCGCAACCAGCAGCAGCAGGATCTGCTCACCGAACGAAAGCGGCGTATCCGTCGCCTGGGCGATGAACAGGGCTGCCAGCGTCATGTAGATGTTGGTGCCGTCGAGATTGAAGGAATAGCCGGTGGGGATGACCAGGCCGACAACCGAGCGCTTGCAGCCGGCCCGTTCCATTTTGGCCATCAGGCCGGGGAGTGCAGCTTCCGACGAAGACGTGCCGAGGACCAGCAGCAGTTCTTCCTTGATGTAGCGGATCAGAGCCAGGATCGAGAAGCCGTTGTAACGGGCCACTGCGCCGAGCACGACAAGCACGAAGAGCAGCGAGGTCAGGTAGAACGTGCCGATCAGCATTGCGAGATTGGCAATCGAGCCGATGCCATACTTGCCGATCGTGAACGACATTGCACCAAAGGCGCCGATAGGGGCCGCCTTCATCAGGATACCCACGAGGCGGAAGATCGGCGCCGTCAGGGCCTGGAGGAAATCCACGACCGGACGGCCGCGATCGCCGACCAAGGCCAGCGACATGCCGAACAGGACCGAGAAAAACAGGACCTGCAGGATATCGCCCTCGGCAAAGGCGCCGACGATGGTGTCCGGAATGATATTCATCAGGAATCCGGTGACGCTCGCATCATGCGCCTTTTCGGCATAGGAGGTGACGGCCTTGGCATCCAGCGTCGCGGGATTGATGTGCATTCCTGCGCCCGGCTGGATGACATTGGAAACGACAAGGCCGACCGCCAGCGCCAGCGTCGAAAAGACGAGGAAGTAGATCATCGCCTTGCCCGCAACGCGACCGACCTTCTGCAGATCGGACATGCCCGCAATCCCGGTCGCGACCGTCAGGAAGATGACGGGTGCGATGATCATCTTCACGAGTTTGATGAAAGCATCGCCAAGCGGCTTCAGCGCCGTGCCGATTTCCGGATAGAAGTGTCCGAGCAGAATGCCGGCACAGATAGCGAAAACCACCTGCACATAGAGATGGCGGTAAAAGGGAACTTTGCCACGTGCTGGCGCGGCGGGGGCGGCTACATGCATAGTATCCTCCGTTGGCCCCAAACCGCGAGCGGCCTCCCGGGGCAAGTCAGGCAACTCAACAACCACATGGCTGATCACACAGCTGCTGCAATGTGTGTGCCAGTTTGCCAAGCCAACGCTACATGACTGTTTTCTTTATCTTTTTCAGAAAACGCCCCGAAAACACTGGTCCGCCTGCGCGTCTTTCCGCACAATTTGATTTGACGCTATGCGGAATTTCGCACATGGACTCTTCATGCTTCAGCGACCGACAATGTCAGGCTATGCAGTGCCGCAAGACATCATTCGCCGGGTGCGGCGTGCCTGGTTCCTGTTTTTTGCGGTGGCGATAGTCATGATTGCGGCGGCGCTTGCGGGTGCCGAATTCTATGGCCGTCGATCCGCCATCGAAGCACTCGAAAGCCAGGGCCGCACCGACGCCAATATCAAGGTCGCATTGCTGACAGCCGTGTTGGAGCGCCCCCGCGCCCTGCCGCTTCTCCTCGCGGAGGACCAGCAGGTTCTCGACGCGCTGTCGTCCAAAACCAGCGACGCAACGGAGATCCTGAACCGCAAGCTTGAGCGACTCGTCACCGGCACGCAGGCCGCGGTGCTCTATGTCGTTCGCCCGGACGGAATAGCCGCCTCGGCGAGCAATTGGCGCGAACCTCTGAGTTTCGTCGGCAATGACTACAACTTCCGTGACTATTTCCGTCGCGCTATGGAGCAGGGAACGGCGGAGCAATTTGCCCTCGGCAGCGTCAGCAAGCGTCCGGGTCTCTTCATCTCCCGCCGCGTCGGCAGCGCGGTTGCTCCCCTCGGTGTCGTCGTTGTCAAAATGGAGTTCGATCGGCTGGAAACCGACTGGCAGAGCGCAAGCCGGCCCGTCTACGTGACGGACAACCATGGGGTGGTTCTGATCACGAGTATTCCTTCCTGGCGCTTCATGACGTCCAGAGCGATACCGCAACAAGATCTGGCGTCCATTCGCAGTAGTCTTCAATTCGGCGATGCGCCTCTGGCACCACTCCCCATAAGGAACCCGGCTATTCTCAATCCCGCCGCCTCGATCGTTTCGGCCGTCCTGCCGGGCAGCGGAGAGGCCAGGTATCTGCGTCTTCTCGCCGCCGTTCCGACAACGCCATGGCAACTGGAGTATCTGGTGCCGATCGAAACCCCGGTTGCCTCCGCCGTGCAAACGGCGCGGCTGACCGCACTGGCATTTCTTCTGCCCGTCCTTGCGATCGCCGCGTTCCTGCTGAGACGGCGCCAGGTCTCCGTCATGCGGATTGCGAGCGAGCAGGCGATGCGGGAGGAGTTGGAACGTCGCGTGGTCGAGCGAACGGAGGATCTGAGCCGCGCCCGGGATCGCTTGCAGGCGGAAATCTCGGATCACCGGGATACCGAGGCCAAGCTGCAAGTCGTGCAGCAGGAGCTCGTGCAGGCAAACCGGCTTGCCATCCTCGGACAGGTGGCAGCCGGCGTCGCGCACGAGATCAACCAACCGGTTGCCACGATCCGTGCGTATGCCGACAATGCCCGCGTCTTCCTCGAGCGCAAGCAGACAGATCCGGTCGAGGAAAATCTCGGGGCGATCGCCGCCCTCACCGAGAGAATCGGAACAATCACCGAGGAACTGAAGGCATTTGCTCGCAAAGGAAGGGCCGCCCCTGAGCCGGTCGACCTGCGCGGCGTCATTGAAGGCGCCATTATCCTGCTGAGAAGCCGATTTTCCGGGCAGCTGAATGCGCTCGATGCCCAACTGCCACCGCCGGGGCTGTTCGTCATGGGCAATCGCATCCGGCTAGAGCAAATCCTGATCAATCTCCTGCAGAACGCGCTTGAGGCTCTCGATGACCGCAGCGACGCGAGGGTGGAGATCACCGTTACGGAGACGTCGGATGAGGCTGCAATCGCCATCTCCGACAACGGACCGGGCATTCCGCCAGCCATTCTGGATTCACTTTTCACGCCCTTCCATACCTCCAAGGAACAGGGGCTCGGCCTCGGCCTCGTCATTTCAAAGGACATCGTTGCGGACTACGGCGGCCGCATCGACGTCTCGAGCGGCGACCGGGGCACATGTTTCACCGTCTACCTTCTGAAGGCAAAGGCATGAGCGACGCGTCACCGATCTTTCTCATAGATGACGACAAGGACCTTCTTCGGGCGACGAAACAGACGTTGGAGCTTGCCGGTTTCAATGTTTCGGCCTTCCCGGTCGCAAGCGAAGCCCTCGCCGCACTGGATCCGGACTTCGCAGGCGCCATCGTTTCAGACATCCGCATGCCGCAGATCGACGGGCTGCAACTCTTCGATCGCGTGAGAAAACAGGATGCCGATCTGCCGGTCATCCTGATCACCGGCCATGGCGACATACCCATGGCCGTGAAGGCCATTCAGGACGGGGCCTACGATTTCATCACGAAACCCTTCGCCGCCGACAGGCTGGTCCAAGCCGTCAAACGCGCGGTGGAAAAGCGTCGCCTGGTTCTAGAGAACCGCGCCTTGCGCCGGGCCGCCGATCAGGCTCGCGATGATCTCCCGTTGATCGGCCAGACACCCACCATGGAGCGATTGCGTCGCACCCTAAGACAAATTGCCGATACGGACATCGACGTTTTGGTGACGGGCGAGACCGGCAGCGGCAAGGAAGTCGTCGCAAGCCTGCTGCATAGCTGGAGCCGCAGGGCTTCGGGCAACTTCGTCGCGCTCAACTGTGGAGCGCTGCCCGAGACCGTGATCGAAAGCGAACTTTTCGGCCATGAACCCGGCGCCTTCACTGGCGCGCAGAAGAAGCGCATTGGGCGGATCGAACACGCCAGCGGCGGTACGCTTTTTCTCGACGAAATCGAAAGCATGCCGCCATCGACTCAAGTGCAGATGCTGCGCGTCCTTGAGATGCGGGAAGTAACGCCGCTCGGCACCAACGAGGTTCGGCCTGTCGACCTGCGGGTCGTTGCTGCCGCCAAGGTGGATCTCAGCGATCCGGCGCAGCGCGGCGATTTCCGCGAGGACCTCTATTACCGGCTCAATGTCGTCACGATCTCCATACCGCCGCTCCGGGAACGCCGGGACGACATTCCGCTCCTCTTCGGCCATTTTGCCGAGCGTGCCGCGGCACGCTTCAAACGGGCGGTTCCGCCGGTTTCAGCGGCCGTTCACCGTCATCTGCAGGAACACAGCTGGCCAGGCAACGTCCGCGAACTTTCGCATTTCGCAGAACGCTTCGTCCTCGGTGTCGAGCAGGCTCCCGCAGGCACGCCGGCTTCGGCGCCGGAAGAAGGCGGAGCGCTGACCTTGCCCGAACGGCTGGAGCGTTACGAGGCCAAAATCATCCGCGAGGCGCTCGATGCCAATGACGGCGACGTTCGCCGTACGATCGCGGAGCTCGGCATCCCGCGCAAGACCTTCTACGACAAGCTGCAGCGCCACGGCATTGTCCGCAGTCAATTCGCAGCGTCCAAGGCAGAGCCGTTTTGAACTGAAAACGCCTGCGCAATCAAAGCTCGTCTTCGCGGAACCTCCTGCCCCGGTGGAATTCGCCGACATGCGTCCTAGATCAAGCCTGTCACAACCACGGGAGAGGTCTCATGTCCGAACTTATCGTCCTTGGCTTCGACGACCCCAATAAGGCCGATGCCATTCTCAACAAGCTGTCTCAGCTCGAGAAGGAGTACCTGATCGACCTGGAAGACGCTGTTGTCGCCGTGCGCGACAGCGGCGGAAAGGTGCGCCTCAAGCAGAGCATGAATCTGCCGGCAGCCGGCGCCGCCAGCGGAGGGCTTTCCGGCGCCGTGTGGGGAAGCCTCGTCGGCCTGCTTTTCCTCAATCCGCTCGCCGGTCTTGTCCTTGGCGGAGCGATCGGTGCTGGCTCGGGCGCACTGGCGGGATCGCTCACCGACTATGGCATCGATGACGGTCTCATAAAGAAGCTGGCGGACACGATCCCGAACAATAGCTCGGCGCTCTTCCTGCTCGTCCGGAAGGCCCAGCCGGACAAGGTTCTGGCAGATTTCGCAGGAGAAAACGCGCGTGTTCTGCGCTCGTCTCTCTCGCCGGATCAGGAACGAAGGCTTCAGGAGGCTCTGGCGGGATCGGCGGCGGCTGCGACGGCGGCGAGCGCGCCCTCCGCTGTTACCGGCCAGACGCCCAGCGCCGGCATCCCTGCGACGTGAGTCAAGATGAGGGGCGTAACTCCGCTTCGAGTGAAAGAGTCGCAGAAGTACCATCCGGGTGAATGAAAAAATCCTAATAAAGCATGACCTTGCATGCTGCTTTACAATGCAGGTTGGTAGCGCTACCATCGCTCGCGTGACGCCGGGGGGAGCCCGTCTGACGTCAACTGGATAGCGTATCGACATGCCTTGCCGGACCGGCAGCCGCTGCAGATTGGAGGATCTGCAGCGGAAAGTCGACGTATGCCGGCACCCATTCGATGCCCGTCCAAAAGTGGCAACAAATGGGAGGATTCGATGTACAGGACATTCATCGGCGGCATCCTCGCCGCTGCGGCGTTCACCCTTTCCCACTCCACGGTTCTCGCCGAGCCCGAAATCGTCAAAGGGCCTGCGGCTGACGCCGGCTGCTTCGTGCCGTGGGCGGCGGATACCAAGTTCTTCAAGTTTCCGAAGAAGGAAGGGCCGTATCGTATAGCGCTCGCAAACGGCTACATCGCCAATACCTGGCGCATTCAGATGATCCAGACCGCGAAAGCCTATGCCGCTCAGCCGGATGTCGCAGCCAAACTCAAGGAGTTCAAGGTCGTTTCGACCGGTGAGGACGTGCCCGCGCAGATATCGGCAATCAACAACTTCATCGATTCAGGCTATGACGCCATCGTCGTCAATGCGCAGAACCCGACAGCCTTCGGCCCCGTTATCAAGCGGGCCAAAGAGGCCGGCGTGGTCCTGGTCGCCTTCGATAACATCCTCGACACCCAGGACGCGATCAACGTCAACGTCGACCAGAAGGGTCTCGGCGTATTGTGGGCAGACTGGCTGGCGAAACACCTGCCGGACGGCGGCAAGATTCTCGAGGTGCGCGGTGTTGCCGGGACGTCGGTCGATACCGACCGGCACAACGGCATCCATGAGACCTTCGCCGCGACCGGCAAGAAATGGGATGTCGTGGAAGTGCTCGGCAAATGGGACGATCCGACCGCACAGAAGGCGACCGCCGATGCTATCGCCGTGCATAAGAAATTCGACGGCATCACCGCGCAGGGCGGCGATACCGGCGTCGTGCAGGCGATGATTGATGCGAAGCATCCCTTCGTGCCTTTCGGCGGGGAGACGGAGAATGGCTTCCGCAAATTCTGCGCCAAGTTTGCAGGCGAGGGCCTGAAGTGCTCGTCGGCAGGCACCGGACCCGCCCAGGTCGCGGTCGCCATCAAGACGGCCATTGCTGCGCTTGAAGGAGAGGTCGTGCCGCAATCGGTCAAGCTGCCGCTGGCGATTGTCGAGGACCCGAACTTCAAGGAAGGACAGGATTTCTATCCCGACCAGTCCGACAATTTCTTCGTCGGCAATGCCTTCCCAACTTGCGGGATTAATTTCACCGCTCAGGAAATCATGGGGCAGTCGAAGGAAAACCAATAGGCTGGGGTGCAGCCGGATCGCTTGAAGGGCGTGCCGCGACATCAGCCGCGGCACGCATAAAGACCGCCCCGAGGCAATCATGACGGCATCAGAAATTCCGGCGGCGATCCCGCTCTTGCAGATGAGCGGCGTTTCGAAACGCTACGGCGGCGTTCATGCGCTGGAGAATGCCGAACTTACCGTGGAAGCCGGACGCATCCACGCCATTCTTGGTGAGAACGGCGCCGGCAAATCGACACTCATCAAGATCATAGCGGGCGTGGTCGCACCCGATGAAGGCCGCATGCTGCTGGACGGCCGGCCCGTCAGCTTCAAGTCCCCGGCAGAGGCCTCTGCTGCCGGCGTCACTTGCGTGTTCCAGGAACTCTCGCTCATTCCGGACCTGAGCGTCGCCGATAATATTTGCATCGCCGCACCACCGCGCCGCTTCGGACTGATCGATCGCAAAGCGCAACGCGCCGTCGCCGAGCAAGCTTTGGCCCGGGCGGGCGCCGATGACATTCATCCGCGTGCGCTGGTCAAGGATCTTCCGCTTTCCCGTCGGCAACTGGTCGAGATCGCCAAGGCGCTCGCCTGGAAACCGCGCATACTCATTCTCGATGAGGGAACGTCGGCGCTGACGGCAGCGGATGTGGCCAAGGTCTTTTCCGTCTTGAGGCGGCTGAGGTCGGAGGGTCTCGCACTCCTTTATATTTCCCACCGAATGCAGGAGATCGCCGAGTTGGCGGATCAATGCACGGTCTTGCGGAACGGCCGCAATGTGATGAGTTTCCCGGCCGGTGCGCGCAGTGACAGCGAGATCGTCGAAATGATGATTGGCCGGGAATATTGCAGTGCCTTTCCGCCAAAGCCGAAGCGAGCGGACGACAAATCCACTCCGGCTCTCGAATGCCGCGGGCTTTGCTGGGCAGGCAGCCTGCGCGACATCTCCCTTACCGTCGGAAAGGGCGAGGTCGTGGGCCTTGGCGGGCTGGACGGCCAGGGCCAGCGTGACCTGCTGCTGGCGCTCTTCGGTGTACTGCGCGGCACCACCGGCTCCGTCCTCATCGACGGCAAGGCCGCAGCGCTTGCCAGCCCATCCGCGGCAAGGTCAAAGCACATCGGCATGGCGCTCATTCCGGAGGACCGCAAGACCGAGGGCCTGATGCTGCCGATGACGGTGCGCGAAAATCTATCCTTCGCCGTGCTGGACCGAGTATCCCGGAACGGCGTCATCGAACGGGAAAAGGAAGAGCGGCTGATCGAAGAGATGGTGCAATTGCTGGGCATCAAGACCGCGGGTCTCGACATTCCCGTCGGCGCTCTCTCCGGCGGCAACCAGCAGAAGGTCGTCATCGCCAAGTGGCTGATGCGCACGCCGCGGATCATTCTGCTTAACGATCCCACACGTGGCATCGACGTCGGCACCAAGCAGGAACTCTATCAATTGCTGCGACACCTCGCCGAGGCGGGGGCGGCAATCCTGTTCTACTCGACGGATTACGACGAGCTGATCGGTTGCTGCGATCGCGTACTCGTCTTCTACAACGGCAGCATCGTGCGCGAACTGAAGGACGGCGGCATCACGCAGCATGCGTTGGTCGCCAGCGCTCTCAATGTCAACGGCGAGAGTGTGGGGGGCGCCGCATGAACGACTGGCGTTATCGCTTGAAGGAGCATCGCGGCACGCTCATGGCTGCCGGCATTTTCCTCGTCATGTTCACCATCTATGTCTCCAATCATCCCGCGGGACTGACGGCCAATGTCGTGCAGACCGCCGCCAACAAGGGCGTGCTGCTCGCCTTCGTGGCTATGGCGCAGACGCTGGTCGTGATCACGGCAGGCATCGATCTTTCCGTCGGCATGATCTTCATCCTCACCAATGCGCTGGCATCCTGGATTGTTCTTGGCACACCCCTCGAGACGGCATTCGGCGTGATCGCCGTACTGGCCGCCGGTCTTGTCTGCGGGGCGCTGAACGGCCTGATCGTCATCTACGGACGATTACAGCCGATCGTCGCAACGATTGCGACCGGCGCGATATACTTCGGGATCGCCCTGCTCTTGCGGCCATTTCCGGGCGGGTCGGTCAACGAGGAACTGGCGGATTTGATGACCGGCAAGGTGTTCGGTCTCGTGCCCGCCAGCCTGGTTGTTCTCATTGGCGTCGTTCTCGTCATATGGGTGCCGTTCAGCCGCTCGGTCATCGGGCGGGCCGCCTACGCGTCCGGTTCGTCGGAGATCGCGGCCTATATGTCCGGCCTGCCGATCCGCCGTGCAAAGTTTACAGCCTATGCGCTGGCCGGGCTTCTTGCATCTATCGGGGGGCTGTTCCTTACGTTCTTCACGTTTACCGGAGAGGCCGCACTTGCGAGTGGCAATGCCTACACCCTTTTCTCGATCGCCTCGGTGGTGCTCGGCGGCGTTTCACTGTTCGGCGGCAAGGGCAGCGCGATCGGTGCAATCTTCGGAGCGCTGGCCTTTCGAACCATCGGCGACTTGCTCTTCGTCTTCGATTTCGACCCGTTGTGGCAGCCATTGTTCCAGGGTGTCGTGCTGCTCGTTGCAGTGAGCCTCGGGGCGTTCGGATTGTTCCGCGTGCGCAACCGCCTGGAGTGGTTCGGATGAGCAACGTGACGCGAGAACATCCCGTGAGGCAGCCCCACAAATTCACGCACCGGCTGGATCCGGCCATCGCCACGGCCTTCGGCTGCATCGTCCTGCTGCTCGTCATCGGCAGTTTTTATTCCACCAGCTTTCTGTCTCCGGAGTACCTGCTGCAGCAGCTGAAAGTCGCATCCTTCCTCGGCGTCATCGCCACCGGCATGATGATGGTCATCCTGCTCGGGCAGATCGATCTGTCCGTTCCGTGGTCGGTTGCCGTCGGCGGAATGATGGCTTGCGCCGCAGCCGCCTATGGTCCGGCGGGCGAGATTCTGGCCGTTCCTTTCGGCATTCTTTGCGGCATGGCGATCGGGCTCGTTAATGGGATCGGGGTCGCATACCTGCGCATCCCCTCGATGATCATCACGCTGGCGACCAACGCCGTCGCTCAAGGATTGATGGTCGTCTATACCGGCGGCTTCTCGCCCCAGGATTCCGCGCCTGCCGTCATGCGTTATCTTGCAACCGGCTTTCTTCTGCCCGGCATCCCCAATGCAGTCATCATCTGGGCAGCTGTCGGCGCCGTTACGGTCTTCGTCCTTACCCGCACGACATTTGGCCGCTCCGTCTACGGCATCGGCAACCAGGAGCGCGCGGCCTATCTCTCCGGCATCAACACCCGGCGGATCGTCCTGATCGCCTTCATCGCTTCGGGTGCGCTCAGCGCCTTCGGTGGCGTGCTGCTCGCCGGCTATGCGTCGAAGGCCGCGCAGTCGATGGGCGACGCCTACCTCCTGCCCTCGATCGCCGCGGTCGTGCTAGGTGGTACCTCCATCCTTGGCGGCAAAGGCTCCTATCTCGGCACGGTTGCAGGTGTGATCCTGATTACACTACTGCTATCGATCCTTTCGGTCATGCAGATGCCCGAGGCGGGGCGGCAGATCATCTACGGCGTCATCATCATCGCCATGCTGCTGCTCTACGGCCGCAGCCCTGCTAACCGGTAAGTGATCGGGCCCTGCGGAGCGTTCAGGTCAAGCGGGTGGTGGGACGCGGATGTCGACCGTATGTTCCCGTCCCGGGAAGCGGCGGCTTCGAACATCGCCGGCGTAAGCTTCAACAGCATCCTCGATCGTCTGTGCAAGCCCGGCGTACCGCTTGACGAATTTGGGCGTGAAATCCGTGAACAGACCCAGCATATCGTCTGCAACCAGTATCTGGCCGTCGCAAGCCGCCGAGGCACCGATACCGATCGTCGGGACGTGGATCGAGGCGGTCACTTCACGCGCCAGCGGCTCGACCATTCCCTCGATGACAACGGCAAAGGCGCCCGACCCGCCGACGGCGCGGGCATCGCGCCTGATCTTCGCGGTCTCGCTTTCGGAGTGACCGAGCGAGCGGTAACTGCCCGCGGTGTTCACCTGTTGCGGCATCAGTCCGATATGTCCGCAGACCGGCACGCCGCGCGCAGTCAGGAAAGCGATGGTCTCGACCATTTCCTCGCCGCCTTCCAGCTTGACCCCGTCGCAGCCGGTTTCCTGCATGATCCGCACCGCACTTCGAAAGGCTTGTTCCTTCGATTCCTGGTAGCTGCCGAAGGGCAGATCGACGATCACGCAGGCGCGGGTGACGCCGCGCATGACCGCCTGGCCGTGGGCGATCATCATGTCGAGGGTGACGGGAATCGTATTTGGCAGACCGTAGAGCACCATGCCGACGGAATCGCCGACCAGCAGCAGATCGCAGTGAGCGTCGAGCGCTCGCGCCATGGGCGTCGTGTAGGCCGTTAGGCAGACGATCGGCACGGAGCCTTTCATCGACTGAATTCGAACCGGAGTGAGCCGCTTTTGACTAAGGACCTTGCTCATTAGGCTGCCCTCGATGCGGTCTTGAATTGACGGCCGATGATCCTGTTATCAAGAAGCTTGGTGGCGCCAATGCGCACGAAGAGGGCGACAAGCGCTGGCCGGTCGCGCAAGGTCGCTAGCGGCTCCAGCGTCTCCGGATCGCGAACGGCGACGACTTCGGCGGTAGCAAGGGGTTCGCGTGCAATGAACTCCCTCAACGCGGCTTCGAGTGCACGCGGATCGTCCATGCCATTGTTGTAAAGGCGTTCGGCCTCGTCGAGCGCACGGGGAACGATCACCGCCGCGGTGCGCTCGTCGGCCTTCAGGTAGCTGTTTCGCGATGAGAACGCCAGTCCGTCCGCTTCGCGCACCGTCTCGACGGCCACAATGCGGACTGGCTGGGCAAGATCCTCGACCATCCGCTTGATGATCACGACCTGCTGGTAGTCCTTCTCGCCGAAATAGGCGGCATGCGGCTGAACGATGTTGAAAAGCTTGGTCACCACAGTCGCCACGCCGGCAAAATGTCCGGGCCGCACGGCGCCTTCCAGTTCGCTGCCGAGCGCCGGCACGTCGACCACGGTCTGCATCGGCCGCGGATACATCTCCTCGACATCAGGAGCAAAAAGAAGATCGACGCCGGCAGCCGACAGCATGGCGCTATCCCTCTCGAGGTCCCGGGGATAACGCGAGAGATCCTCGTTCTGGCCGAATTGCAGCGGGTTGACGAAGATGGAGGCGATAACGGCATCGTTCTCGCTCCGTGCGCGTGCGACCAGCTCCATATGGCCGGCATGAAGAAATCCCATCGTCGGCACGAAGCCGAGCGTCCGGCCTTCATTCTTGATCGCCGCGATATGCTCCCGCAGCTCGGCAATCCCTGTCACGACACGCATCTTTCAACCTCCCGGAAAGCGGTGGCGGATAGAAGTTGATTTCACGCGAAGCGTCAATTACCGGCTCAGGATAATATCGATTAGCAAGAGCTGAAACTGTTTTCAGCTTACCATGAGTAACGCGGCGCCGCCTCCCTGCATCCGAACGCCCTTTATCAGCTTCATCATTCCTTCACGGCGCCGGTCATCGACGAGACGTAGTAGT
Organism: Rhizobium sp. SVR5-2C; assembly: GCF_056755115.1. Classification (NCBI taxonomy): domain Bacteria; kingdom Pseudomonadati; phylum Pseudomonadota; class Alphaproteobacteria; order Hyphomicrobiales; family Rhizobiaceae; genus Rhizobium; species Rhizobium sp. SVR5-2C. The sequence continues at coordinate 61,241 of NZ_JBNDHT010000011.1, forward strand.
CGACGAAGAAAGAATAGAGGATCACTACAGGCAGCGAACCGAACAACGCGCCGGCCATCAGCGAACCCCATTCGAACACGTCGCCGCGCACCAGTTCCGTCAAAACACCGACAGGAATTGTCTTGTTTTCCGACGACTGGATGAAGGTGAGGGCGTAGATGAACTCGTTCCACGAGAGCGTGAAGGCGAAAATGCCGGCCGATATCAAGCCGGGGACAGCAAGCGGGAGGATGATCTTCACCAGGATCTGCCAGCGGTTTGCGCCATCGACCAGGGCACTTTCCTCGAGCTCGAACGGAATCGAACGGAAATAGTCCATCAGCAGCCAGGTGCAGAAGGGAATGAGGAAGGTCGGATAGGTGAAGATCAGCGCCAGCCTGGAATCATAGATTCCCAGCTTGAACACGATGAAGGCCAGGGGAATGAAGAGGATCGAAGGCGGCACGAGATAAGCGAGAAAGATCAGGAGCCCCACCGGGCGCGAGCCGGTAAAGCGCACACGTTCGATCGCATAGGCCCCCAAGACGGATGCCACGAGCGACAGCGCCGTCGAGCCGACCGCAACCACCATCGTATTCCACAGCCAGCCCGGATAAGACGTTTCGAAGAACAGATATTTGATATGATCGAGCGTCGGGCCGACGACCCAGAAGGGGCTGTAGTTGCTGTAGTCGGTCAGCTGCGCGTTCGGCTTAACCGCAGTGATCGCCATCCAATAGAACGGAAAGAGCAGCACGAAGACGAAGACCGCCATCGGCAGATAGAGCATGACGATGCGCCGAGGCAGGCGATTGAGATAACCCATGCCCTCGACATTGTCGGTCAGAACCCGGTCGGTGGCGTTGACGTTGGCGTTCATGATTTTCTCCCGAGCTTAATCCTGGCCGCCCTGCTGCCATTTGCGGCGCTGCAGACCGAAGAAGCTGAACATGATTGCGGCAAGCAGGAAGGGGATCATTGCCACCGCAATGGCGGCCCCCTCGCCCAGTTGGCCGCCTGGAATACCGCGCTGGAAGGACAGCGTCGCCATCAGATGCGTCGCATTGACCGGCCCGCCCTTGGTCAGCACGTAGATGAGCTGGAAATCGGTAAACGTGAAAAGCACGGAGAATGTCATCACGACCGCGATGATCGGCGTCAGCATCGGCAGCGTCACATACCGAAATCGCTGCCAGCTCGTTGCGCCGTCCAGAGATGCCGCTTCCTGAAGCGAGGCGGGGATGGTCTGCAGCCCTGCGAGCAGGGAGATCGCGACGAACGGAATGCCGCGCCAGACGTTGGCGACGATGACCGAGATCCGCGCATTGGTGGGATCGCCGAGAAAATTGATCGGTGCATCGATCAGGCCCATCTGCATCAGCGACCAGGAAATGATCGAGAATTGGGCATCGTAGATCCACCAGAAAGCCAGCGCCGAAAGAACCGTTGGAACTACCCACGGCAGAAGCACGATCGCACGGAAGAACGACTTGAATGGCAGATGCTGGTTGAGGAGCAGAGCCAGCCACAGGCCGAGCACGAATTTCATGACGGAGGCGACAAACGTGTAAAGCAGGGTGTTGAATACCGACAGCCAGAAGACGGAGTCGCTGGCAAGGTACTGATAGTTTTCCAGCCCGATGAAGATACCGTCGCGCCCGATCCTGGTGTCGGTGAAACCAAGCCAGACCCCGAGCCCCAGCGGGTAGGTGAGAAAACAAACCAGAAAGATGGCCGCCGGCAGCATGAAGAGGAAGCCGAGCAGATTGTTGTTCTGCATGAGTGATGCGATCGGGCTGCGCGTCGCCGTATCCCCGGATGTCACGGTCGCCATGGTGTATCTCCTGATGGACAATCGCAGCATGCCGTCGCCGGCATGCTGCAGACTTCAAGCGGGATCAAACCCGGTAGTAGCGATTTGCCCGGCGCTCTGCTTCCTTCATGGCGTCTTCCGGCGTCATCTGGCCGGTGACGGCGACGGCGAACATGTCGACCAGCACGTAATCGGCCATCACGCCTGCCGAGGCATAACCCAGCGGGCCGGCATAGCCGTTCGGCCGGAGCGTTTCGGAAGCGCGGGCATACGGCGCATGAACCGGATCGGCGGTCCAGACCGGATTGTTTGCGAAAGCCTTGAGCGGCTGGCAGCAATAGGCGCTGGAACCCTCGATCCAGGCGTTCATCTGGTCGCCTTCCATCATGAACTTGATGTAGGCCTTGGCCGCTTCCGGATACTTGGTATGGCTGAAGAGCAGCAGTGAGCTCGTCTGGTGCAGCTCGACACTCTTGCCGACCGGGCCGATCGGGAAGTTGGTCGTTCTGATATCGGCGGCGATCTCCGCGAGCTTCGGATCCTTCTTCGCGGCATAATAGACCGACACGCCGTTGGCGATCAGCGAAACCTGCCCGGCAAGGAATGCACGGTTGTTGTTGATGTCCTGCCAGCTTTCCGTGCCCGGAATGAACGTCGCATAGAGCTCCTTCGCGTAGTTGATAGCTGCCAGCGTCTCAGGGCTGTTGATCGTCACCTTGCCGCTTTCGTCCACCATCTTGCCGCCATGGCTCCAAAGCAGCCAATGGGCATAGTTGTTGCCGTCGCCGACGGCCTTGCCGTGCGGGAATCCGGCCGGTGTGCCCTTTGCCTTCATCGCCTTGCAAAGCTCGAGGAAGCCTGCGGTGTCCTTCGGGAATTCGCTGAAGCCCGCGGCCTTCATATGGCTGTCGCGGTAGACGACGGCGTTGCCGATCGCCGTCAGCGGCATGGCAATGAACTTGTCATCGTGGGTTGCGTAACCGCGCAAGCCGTCATACCAGCCGCCGTATTTGTTGCCGAGGTAGTTGGCAAGCTCGGTCAGGTCGACCAGTTTGTCAGGATATTGGTGGGCGTCGTCGAACCAGCACATCACCATATCAGGACCGGAGCCGACATTGGCGGCGACAGCGGCCTTCGGACGGATGTCTTCCCAGCTCTCCTTGTCGATGCGAACCTCGACACCGGTCGCCTCGGTAAACTTCTTCGTGTTTGCAAGCCAGGCATCCTCGTCTCCCTTGACGAAGGGCGTCCAGCGCAGAAGCCTGAGGCTCGCGCCCGCTTCCGGCTTGTAGCTCGGTTCAGCCTGGGCGAAAGACGGGCGTAGGCCGAACGGCGAGAGGCCCGCCATACCGGCGGCGGCTGCCGAAGCTGCAAGAAAGTCACGTCTCTTCATGTTACTCCTCCTTTGAAGAGCGGGAGCAAGGTCTCCGGCATCCACCGTCCCGCTTGGTGAATGGCGGCTGTCTCATCCGGATCAGCCGGATGCATCCGCATTGACCGGTGGGCGGGAGGTCTCCTCTTCCTCCCGCCCAACAGCCGATACGGTATCAAGCACTCAGTCTCTGGCCGCTTTCGGCGTCAAAGAGATGGACGTGTGACGCGTCGATCGAGACCCGTAGAGTGTCGCCGGACCGCGCATTGACACGTTCGCGGAAGATGCAGGTGACATCGCTTCCCGCGAGCTTGCCGATCAGCTGCGTCTCATAGCCCATCGGTTCGATCACGGCGATTTCCACAGGCAGGCCATTGGCGTCGAGCGCGATATATTCCGGACGCAGGCCATAGATGAGGTCTCGCCCTTTTGCGCCGGCTGGCGGATTTGCGACCGGCAGAACGGTCCCGTCCGAAGCGATGAACTGATTGCCGTTCTCAGGATTGAGGCGACCCTTGATCATGTTCATCGCGGGCGAGCCGATGAAGCCGGCAACGAAAAGATTGGCCGGCCGGTCATAGAGATCGAGCGGCGCTCCGACCTGTTCGACCACGCCGTCATGCATGACGACGATCTTGTCGGCCATCGTCATCGCCTCGATCTGATCGTGGGTGACATAGACCGTCGTGGTGCCGAGGCGTTGATGAAGCTCCTTGATCTCCGAGCGCATGGCAACGCGGAGCTTGGCGTCGAGGTTGGAGAGCGGCTCGTCGAAAAGGAAGACCTGCGGATCGCGTACGATCGCCCGGCCCATCGCAACGCGCTGCCGCTGGCCGCCGGAAAGCTGGCGCGGATAGCGTTCCAGAAGTTTGGTGAGGCCGAGAATCTCGGAGGCTTTCTTGACGCGCTGGTCCATGTCCGCCTTCGCCGAGCCCTTGAGCTTCAGCGAGAAGGCCATGTTCTGCGCCACCGTCATGTGCGGGTAGAGCGCGTAATTCTGAAATACCATCGCGATATCGCGCTCGCCGGGTGCCAGCCTGTTGACGACGCGGCTGCCGATGCGGATTTCACCTGCGGAGATATTCTCAAGCCCGGCGAGCATTCGGAGAAGGGTCGACTTGCCGCATCCGGACGGTCCGACAAGGATCACGAACTCCCCATCGGCAACCTCGATGTTCACACCCTTGATGACCGGGACCGCCCCGAATGATTTCTTGACATCGATGAATTCGACACCTGCCATAAAAGCTCCTCCCAGAACCTGTTTTGCCTGCAACTGCCGATAATCCTCTCCTCCAGGATATTCGGCGGCAATGCGCAAGCCAATTCGACTTCGGTATGACCTATCCCCTGCCCACAAGCGGCATCTTCGTCGCCATCACGGTCATGGAAAGGACGTTGGCCTCCAACGGCAGACTTGCCATGTAGACGACCGCGCGGGCGACATGCTCAGCGGGAATGGTCGGCTCGCTGGCGATCTCTCCATTCGCTTGCAGCACACCGGAGCTCATCTTCGACGTCATGTCTGTCGCCGCATTGCCGATATCGATCTGACCGCAGGCGATATCGTAGGGCCGCCCGTCAAGCGCGGTCGATTTCGTAAGCCCCGTGATCGCGTGCTTGGTCGCGGTGTAAGGGGCGGAATTCGGGCGTGGGGTGGTTGCCGAGATCGAACCGTTGTTGATGATGCGGCCGCCGCGCGGCTCCTGCGACTTCATCAGCTTGAAGGCTTGCTGCGTGCAAAGAAAGGCCCCGGTGAGATTGGCCGCAACCACGCCGTTCCACTGGTCGAAAGTGATGTCTTCCAGCGGAATCGCCGGAACGTTGGTGCCGGCATTATTGACGAGGAGATCAAGCCGGCCGAACTCGACTTTGATCCTGCTGAAAAGACCGGCCACCTGCTCGGCGACGCCGATGTCGCACGCGATCGCGCGAACTGTCCCGCCGGTCGCCGCACCAAGGTCGAAAACGGCTTTCTCCAACACGTCGTTCCGGCGGCCGGTGATGACGACGACAAAACCTTCGGCGCTCAATGCCTTGGCGATGTTGTAACCGATGCCGGTGCCACCGCCGGTGACGAGCGCGATCTGGCCTTTTTGCCCGATTGAGGATTCCGCCATTAGATCTTGCCCCCAAGTTCATCATCGATATGGATCTTGATGATCTCGTCGAAATTGGTTTCTGCCTTGAAGCCGAGCGCGGTCGCGCGCTGCGCATCGAAATCTGTCGCCCAGCCGGAAACGATCGAACGAATAACGGGATCAGGCTCGCGGCGGATGAGCTTGACTGCCTTTTCGCCGGCAACGCGGCGCAATGCCTCGATCTCCTCGCCGACAAGTGCCGACAGGCCGGGCATGCTCAGATTGCGGCGCGGCCCGATCCTGGCGGTATCGATGCGCGCGGCATGGATGAAGAAGCCGACGGCCGACCGCGGGCTTGCAAACCAGTGGCGGACATTCTCGTCGACCGGAAGCACGGCTTCCTGACCGACGAGCGGTTCGCGGAGAATGTTCGAGAAAAAGCCGGACGCCGCCTTGTTGGGTTTGCCGGGGCGAATGCAGACGGTGGGTAGGCGAATGCCGATGCCGTCGAAGATGCCACGCCTTGAATAATCGGCGAGCAGGAGCTCGCAGATCGCCTTCTGGGTGCCGTAGCTCGTCAGCGGCGTCGTGAAGAAATCGTCGCCGATCTTTTCCGGGAAGGGCTGTCCGAAAACGGCGATGGATGAGGCAAAGATGAGACGGGGATTATAGGGCTCCTTCTGTCCCTCATGCCGGATGGCTTCGAAGAGCGAGCGCGTGCCATCGAGATTGATGCGGTAGCCCTTGTCGAAATCGGCTTCGGCCTCACCGGACACGATGGCGGCGAGATGAAAGATCAGATCCGGCCGCATACCGGCAAGCCTGACCGCGTTTTCAGCATCCGAGAGATCAAGCGCCAACGCGTTGGCAACGGAGACGAGTGCGTGAGGCACCGGCGGAGCAATGACGTCGACGAGTGTCAGCTTGTCGATGCCGCGGCCGAGCACGTCCGCGTCTGAGCCGAGCTTTTCCACCAATTTGCGGCCGATCATCCCTGCCGCGCCAATAACCATCACATGCATGTTGGCTAACTCCTCCCCGTCCGCTCAAGCCGGCTCGCCGGCGGCAAGCAGAACGCTGGTTGTTTCATAAATACGTGTCAGATGATGCTGGAACGCGGCGACCACGGCATCCCTGTCATGCCGAGCCAAGGCATCCACGATCGCGACGTGGTCGTTGTAACTCGCTTCGATGGCTCCCGGCTGCGACATGGCGTTGCGCCGGTAATTCATCATGTAGGTGTAAAGATCGCTTACGAAGTCGGCGAGTAGTGGGTTGCCGCAGGAGCGATAGATCGCAAGGTGGAATTCGCGATCACAGATCAGAAAGCGCATCGCATCGTCTCCTCCCAGACGCTGCGCTTCCAGCAGGCTCTCGAGCTTTTTCAGTGTTTCGCCGTCGATCCTTTCGGCAGCGTCGCCGACAACCTTGAGCTCGATGTGCAGCCGCGCGGCATGAACCGACTCCAGGTCGTAGCTGTCGATGGCGCTCGGCGATGCAATCGTTACTGTGATGTGGCTGAGATCGACTTTGCCGACACGGCTACGGCTTCCATGCGACACTTCGATTATGCGTTGGGCGGCAAGCATCTGGATTGCGCCGCGCACCGTCTCCCGGCTGACGTGAAGAACATTGGCAAGCTCGCGCTCACCCGGCAACTCATCGCCGGGCCGCAGCATGTTTGTCGCGATCAGCACCATCAGCTTTTCAGCGATGACGTCGCGCGCCGTCTGCCGGGTCAGGCTTCGCCCGACATTCGGCACCTGCGTCAAGATCGGGCTCTCCTCCACGATCCCCCTCCCACTGATCCACTGGTCGGTCCACCAGATCAGTTGCACTAGACAGCCTCCGCATCGGACCCGTCAAGAGGCATTCGTTGCCGCATTGCAGCATGGGTGCTCAGCCGGCCGGTTCTTTTCGATAGGCAAATTTCCGCCGGCGACGTGGTCGAACGACAACACGGCGAGCGCGCTCGCCCCTATCCTGATGGATTGGTTCGGACTAGCTGCATGCGTCATCGGAACAAGCACGATGCTGCGCGCAGAACCGCTTGAGTATCTGCATGTGACAAACGCAAGTGTCCGGGGTCCGCTCCCGCTTAGCACTCTCGCAGTGAGAGTGCTAACTTTTTGCTATGCCCTCTTGAAATTGGAGAAAACGGGAGCAGTTTTTTTCCGAGACCCGAGGATGCTTGCCACCCCGGACTGGTCAGGCGGTTCCGGGGAATGGAACATCGATCATCATCGTTTACCCGTGGAGGAGAACATGACGTTCCGACCGCTACATGACCGCATTCTCGTTCGCCGCGTCGAATCTGAAGACAAGACCAAAGGCGGCATCATCATTCCGGACACAGCGAAAGAAAAGCCGCAGGAAGGCGAAGTGATCGCCGTTGGCCCCGGCGCACGCACAGAAGCCGGCCAGTTGCAGCCACTCGATGTCAAGGCCGGCGACCGCATCCTGTTCGGCAAGTGGTCCGGCACCGAGATCAAGATCGACGGAGAAGATCTTCTGATCATGAAGGAGAGCGATGTAATGGGGATCATCGAAGGGGAGGCTGTCGATACCAAGGCCGCCTAACGGCTCTCAGGCTGACGTGGTTTCATAGCAGGCTGCTTTATGGAGGAACAAAGACATGGCTGCTAAAGAAGTTAAATTCCATACCGAGGCGCGTGAACGCATGCTTCGCGGCGTCGACATACTTGCTAATGCCGTAAAGGTCACGCTCGGTCCGAAGGGCCGCAACGTCGTTATCGACAAGTCCTTCGGCGCTCCGCGCATCACCAAGGACGGCGTGTCGGTCGCCAAGGAAATCGAACTCGAAGACAAGTTCGAAAACATGGGCGCCCAGATGCTGCGAGAAGTGGCTTCCAGGACCAGCGATGTGGCAGGCGACGGCACCACGACTGCGACCGTTCTCGCCCAGGCAATCGTCAGAGAAGGTGCCAAGGCTGTTACGTCCGGCATGAACCCGATGGATCTGAAACGCGGTATCGACCTCGCTGTTGCCGAAGTCGTCAAGGAACTGAAGAACAAGGCGCGGAGTATCTCCAACAACGCCGAAATCGCCCAAGTCGGCTCCATCTCGGCCAATGGCGATGACGAAATCGGCCGCTTCCTTGCCGAAGCAATGCAGAAGGTCGGCAACGAAGGCGTTATCACCGTCGAAGAAGCCAAGACTGCTGAAACCGAACTCGAAGTCGTCGAAGGCATGCAGTTCGACCGCGGCTACCTGTCGCCGTACTTCGTCACCAATCAGGAAAAGATGCGGGTCGAGCTTGAGGATCCCTACATCCTGATCCACGAAAAGAAGCTCTCCAACCTGCAGACCATGCTCCCGGTTCTCGAAGCCGTCGTGCAATCCGGCAAGCCGCTCCTCATCATCGCTGAAGACGTCGAAGGCGAAGCTCTTGCTACGCTCGTCGTCAACAAGCTGCGGGGTGGCCTGAAGATTGCTGCCGTCAAGGCTCCGGGCTTCGGCGACCGCCGAAAGGCCATGCTCGAAGACATCGCGATCCTGACTGCCGGTACGATGATTTCCGAAGATCTCGGCATCAAGCTCGAAAACGTCACCCTCGACATGCTCGGCCGTGCCAAGAAAATCGTGGTGGAGAAGGAAAACACCACTATCATCGACGGTGCTGGCCAGAAGACTGACATCGAAGGCCGCGTTGCCCAGATCAAGGCCCAGATCGAGGAAACGACCTCCGACTACGACCGCGAGAAGCTGCAGGAGCGTCTTGCCAAGCTCGCTGGCGGCGTTGCCGTCATCCGCGTCGGCGGGTCGACGGAAATCGAAGTGAAGGAAAAGAAAGACCGTGTCGACGATGCGCTGCATGCGACCCGGGCCGCGGTCGAGGAAGGAATTCTACCTGGCGGCGGCGTCGCATTGCTCAGGGCCGTCAAAGCTCTCGAAAACCTCCAGGCGGCCAATACGGACCAGCGGGTCGGTGTCGATATCGTCCGCCGCGCGATTGAAGCCCCGGCGCGCCAGATCGCTGAGAATGCCGGCGCCGAAGGTTCGATCGTCGTAGGCAAGTTGCGCGAGAGCAATGACTTCTCGTTTGGCTGGAATGCGCAGACGGGCGAGTATGGCGACCTCTATGCGATGGGCGTGATCGACCCTGCAAAGGTCGTGCGCACTGCGCTTCAGGATGCCGCCTCCGTTGCAGGCCTTCTGGTGACGACCGAAGCCATGGTGGCGGAGAAACCCAGGAAAGAATCCGCCGTTCCCGCCATGCCTCCCGGAGCCGGGATGGACTTCTAGCCTGGCTTTCGGCCCGCCTGATCATGCGGGCCGAAAGCCTTTGGTGGCCAAATGGTTTAGACGATCATCAAGCGCGCCCATCCGCAAATTGCTATCCTTGCGTGCATACCGATATATCCGCTTGGTTCCCATGATTAATTAACTTTCGCCCAGCCTTACGTCCTAACCACAATTGATTATTTCGGTTGGCTATTGTTTTCGCTAAGGTGACTGGGTGCGGTTCTGGAACTGCATCTAGTGATAACTACCTGCCATGACTTGTTGTTTAGCCTAATCTTTATTAGCGTACATTCGTAACATTAGAGTGCTGGGGAAAACTAATGACGATCGACGAAATGGTTGATCTGCAAAAGCGCGGATCGCGCGCTCGCGTTCTCGGATTCAAGCTTTCGGACAACCCTTACTTGCATCCGGAAAGAATGCTGGGCCACACAGCCGAAGCGCTTGCCGAATGGCTCGCGAGATATGATGCCTGGAAACTGGGTTGGGAAACCGAGCACGCCATACAGGCGGTCAATCGACGTGACGCCGTGCCTTTCGAGATCGAGAGTAATCGATCCCGCGGGGCCGTTTTCCATTAAGCCTTTTAGATCGCTTCATAGCGAGGATACCGATGGCGCGCCGTTACAGCTTACGCATCGACAACGATCTCTGGTCCATCATCGACATCGCGACGCAAGATCCTGCGAAGCTCGATGGCGTTGTGCTCTCCCGCATGCCTCCAGGGGAAGCTCGCCAGATGTTAAAGATCCTCAAGAACATTGAGCGCCTACGGGGTTTCTCTACGAAATACGCCGCATCGACTACTCGAATATCCAGATTGTCCCAGACGGCAAAACGTGCTGCCGTATCTCCATGGTTGCGCACCAACACATAGCCAACGCCCCCAAGAGGTTCATCTCTCCTCCTTCAGCCCGGCATCTGCAGCGGCGGCACTTCGACTTGCCATCAAGTGCAAGAAGGTATTTAATTCCAGTGACATCTCTTCACTCGTGCGAACGGCTCGATCTGTCTTGAAGCCAAAGCATTCGTGACTCGCCGTTCGGCAAGTTACCAGAGGAGATGCAGCCACTTCTTCATGCGTTCTGTCGCAGGGAGTGAACCATGGCCCAAGCCAAAAGAACCATCGAGTTGGCGAGATCGACAGTAGCGTGTGGCTGTCATGCATGCGCTTTCTTCCATACCAGGGACGAAGAGTACCAAATCCTCCTGCCTTTTGTGAAAGACGGTCTGGAGAGGGGCGATAAGACCTTCCAGTTTGTCGACAAGGCGCATCGAGCGGAGCGTCTTGCGCGCCTGAGAGAGAGCGGCATCGACATAGCGGACGCCCAGCAAAACGGGCAGTTTGATATGCTTTCCTGGGAGGACGGCTATTTGCGCGACGGGCGCTTCGATCAGCAGGCGATGCTCGCACTGCTGGAAGACCTGTTCAGTGCCGCTAAGAAGCAGGGCTTCGGCTTGACCCGGCTGTGGGCGAACATGGAATGGGCGCTCTCAGAGCTGCCGGGTGTGCACGACATCGTCGAGTACGAGTCGCGGCTGAATTATATCCTGCCGAATTACGACCAGGTGACCGTCTGCACCTATGACCTGACAAGGTTCAGTGCCGCCGTCACAATGGACATTCTGCGCACCCATCCTCAGGTGATCATTGGGGGAATCCTGCGGGAGAATCCATACCACGTGCCACCGGACGAATTGCTCAACGAGGTGCGTGGCCGAGGCGCCTCAGCGCATTGAGGGCCAGCGCGGCGGGGGAAAATGCCGACGAGACCGGTCATGCCGCGAGTGCAGGCGCTCTCCGATCCAACGGAGTTGCGTCGTTGCATGCGTGACCTCCTCGCGCTTTCCGCGCTGCCGGCAATCTTGCAGAGCGACGATCCGTATCAGATGGCCGACAGCATCGCAGCAGCGCTCGTTTCGATGCTCGACTCGGAATTCGTTTACATCTCCCTTCACGGAACACGCGATGGTCCGCTGATCGAGATCGCACGGGCCGACGGGCGGAGCGCTGCCGGTTCACTGGAGGCAATTCGCGCGGTGCTGCCTGAGATCTTGCCGACACTCTCATCCGAGCGCCAGTTGGCGGTCGCCAATCCCGTTGGAGGGGGAACGGCGAGCATTGCTGTTGCGCCGATCGGACTGGGTGGCGACTCGGCGATCGTCGTAGGTTCGCAGAGACCGGACTTTCCGACCCCCAATGAACGGCTTCTCCTCGGGATCGCCGCCAATGAAGCCACCGTTGCATTGCAACGGTGGCAGGCGGAGACGGAAGAGAGGACCCGGCAGACCGAAGAGGAACTTCGACTCGTCATTGACACCATCCCTGCGCTGGTTTGGAGCGCTCTGCCCGACGGCTCTGTCAACTTCGTCAACAAGCGCTTGATCGAATACACAGGTCTTCCTTTGGAGGAGGTCAAGGGATGGGGCTGGACGGTTTCGTGGCATCCCGATGACCGCGCAACGCTCCTGGAGAAATGGCGTGCTGCCTTGGGAGCGGGAGACCCTTTCACGCTGGAAGCACGCGTGCGGCGGGCCGATGGAGAATATCGGTGGTTCCTGTGCAGCACGGTGCCGCGGCATGATGACCTCGGAAACATCGTCACCTGGTACGGAACGATCACTGATGTGGAGGATCGCAAGCGGGCCGAGGAGGCGGAGAAAGCGCTGCATCAGGCGCACGCGGACCTCGCCCATCTTACGCGCGTCTCGACTCTCGGGGAGCTGACGTCGTCGATTGCCCATGAGGTCAACCAGCCGCTCGCCGCGGTCGTCGCCAACGCCAATGCCGCTTTGCGCTGGTTGGGCACCCAGCCGCCCAATCTGGAAGAGGCCCAGGATGCGCTCGCCCGCATCAGCAGGGACGGCAACCGAGCCGGCGACGTCATCCGCCGCATCCGGGCCCTCGTCAAGAAAGCGCCGCCGCGGAAGGACCGGCTGGACATCAATGAAATCATCATCGACGTGATCGCCCTCACCCGCAGCGAGGTGCTGAAGAATGGCGTCTCGCTGGAGACCCGGCTCGCAAGGGATCTTCCGCCCATCCGCGGGGATCGAGTCCAACTGCAACAAGTGATCCTTAACTTTATCATCAACGCAGTCGAAGCGATGAGCGGAGTAACGGAGCGGCCCCGAGAATTGGCGATCGACTCCAGTAAGGATGCGTCCACCGGCGTGCTTGTTACGGTGCGCGATTCCGGCCCAGGCCTCGAACCTGAGAGTTTTGACCACCTCTTCGATGCTTTTTATACGACCAAGCCCGGTGGCATGGGCATGGGCCTGTCGATCTGCCGTTCAATCATCGAAGCGCATGGCGGCCATGTGCAGGCGGCGGCGAATGTCCCCCAAGGCGCCGTCTTTCGGTTCAACGTGCCCACGACCTCATTGTAAGTCTATACTTACCAAAAACCGGGAAAATTGGCAGGCGGTGTCAAGCCGTGTAGAAAGAGCCAACACTCTTGCCATGCGGAGATCAATATGAGTGTTCGTCCGCCTCGCGGCCTAAATCCATCGAGTACGACTGAGACAGGTCTCGGTATCCTCGAGTATGAGCTGATGTCGGAACGTGCCTCCGCGCTCGGCCGGCAGGGCCTGAAGGTCGAGGAGGCTCTAGCCGCGCTTCGGAACGGCGAGGCAAAGGGCAAGGTCGGCGTGGAGCAGGAGACACTCGTCGATGCTGCGGCCGAAGCGGTCTGGGCGCTCTTCGTCCATCGCGAGATCTGCGGGCTGCGCAACAGCCGCGACGTCATCCAGCGCTATGGAATTCCAGGCAAGGTGCTTGCCCGCCTTGGCGCGAAGCCGCGGCACGCCTGACACCTGAGCCAGGGCCTTTCAAGCAAATGGAAACAGTTCTGTCTGCGATGTCGGCGCCTATCCTATCGTTTCTGGATGTGGCAGGTCGCGGCTGCGAATGAAATGTCACCCTTGATTTCGCGCATCGCCATCGAGGTTATGGTTCGACGCACGCCGGGCAACCGGCTCAGTTCCTCTCGCAGCATGCAGTCGAGAGCGGCCATGTCGACGGTAACGACATGCAGCAGATAGTCGGCCTCCCCGGTCGTCGCGTGGCATCGCCAGATCAGCGGATGTCTGATTACAGCCTCTTCAAACTCTTCCGATAGTTCAAAATCGATTGATACTTGGATAAAGGCCTCGATGCCGAAGCCGAGTTTTGCGGGATCCAGCCGGGGCGTATAGCCGCGAATGATGCCGGCATCCTCCAGCGCCTTCACGCGCTTCCAACATGGTGTCTTGCTGAGGCCGACGGCTTCAGCAAGACCCGCAAAGGAGATGCGGACATCCGCCTCAAGCGCGCTGACGATCCTTCGATCCAGATTATCCAAAGTCATCTGTTCCATGTTTTGCCGTAGGCCGTCACAATCATTCTCCCATTGGCATCATCAGGATAACAGAAAGGAACAATGTTCAAGCAAAAAGCGATTAATGTGACGGTGGGCACAGCGCAGCAGGACCGGCGCAAATGCTGGCAGAAGGAGCCGCCGCCATGCAAAAGGAAGAATATTACGCCCGCATCGAAACGCCCGAGATCCGCGACTACGGCGTCTATCTCCAATGCGACAAACTACTCGACTGTCAAAAGCCGCTGGCGGAGATGGCGAATGCTGACGAGCTGCAGTTTCAGATCGTCCATCAGGTCGAAGAGCTATGGATGAAGCTCATCGCCTATACGCTCGTCGACGTCTTGGATTTCATGGAAAAGCAGAATACCCATCGCATCGTCACGCTTATGGGACGCGTTCATCGCCTGATGCGGATGATGACGGCGCAGCTCGACCTTCTCGAAACCATGTCGCCGAAAGAATACCAGCAGATCCGCCTTCAGCTCGGCAATGGCAGCGGCCAGGAGTCGCCGGGCTTCAAACTCTTGTTGCGTATGCCGCCGGATCTCTGGCGAGCCTTCAAGAGTGCCTATCTCGATGGCCGCGGCCTTTCAGTCGAGGATATCTATGATGCAAGATATGACCATGGCGACAGCTATGTTGTCGCCGAGGCGCTGATTGAATTCGACGAATTGTTTCAGAAATTCCGCGCCAACCATCTCTATCTGATCCACCGCTCGATCGGGCTCGGGTCGAAATCGCTGAAAGGCCGCCCGGTCGACCTGCTGCGGGCCGGCGCGCAGCACCGGTTTTTCCCCGAGCTTTGGGATATCCGCCGCGAGATGACGGATCGTTGGGGCAGCCAGTATGGTGTGGTCCGAGACTCCATCAGCCTCCCGGAAGCGGGTGCCGAATAGGCCCAGTCCGTTCCGTCCAGCTGGTCCCCGCAACACGGCCCGGCGAAGCAGCATGCTCGGGGCATGGCGCAGCGGCCCGTGGCGGGTTGATTTTCCGCCATTATCTTCCGCTCTCGTCTCGGACGTACACCAGGTATGCCCATCGCAAAGCCTCGATCCAGACGCAAAATCTTTCTGGCAGAACGATTCCGTTTGAACTTGGAAGGCTCTAAGCCTTCAGGATTGCGGAAAAGCGCGGGTCGAAGGCATGGCCGATCGGCTCGGCGGCAGCACCGCGGGCAACCGTCCAGGGATCTGTCATGCCGAGCTGAAGTCGCGGCAGGATACGATCGGGACGGTCCGCGTTGGACGGCAGCAGCGGCTGCATGGCGGCCAGCAGCCGCGTTGCCAATGCCTCCGGCGCGCCGCACAGAATGACCGTCTGCGGATCGAAGACTGTTTCAATCAGGTGAACGCTCCAGCGCAGGTCCGCAGCCGCCTCCTTCACCCAGGCGCGGATTTTTGGATCGTCCTTTGCCGCGCGCTCCCCGATGAGCGTGTAGATATCGGGCGCCATCGGATCGACACCGAGATGCTGGTAGAGCGAGGCGAGCGAGGCGCGATGTTCCAGCGGTGTCTGCCTGCCGCCCGATGTGAGGAGCGCCATGCCGATTTCGCCGGCATTGCCATGAGCGCCGCTATAAAGTTCGCCGCCAAGAATCAGGCCGGCGCCAATGCCGTATCCGACGTAGAGACAGACGGCATCGTCGAGCCCGTGAGCCCTGCCAACCATGCGCTCGGCCGTTGCGCAGGCTGCCGCGTCGTTCTGAAGGCTGACATCGAGGCCCGTACCCGTAGCCAGCGTTTCCAGCAGCGGAAAGCGCTGCCACGCGCCCATCACCCAGGGATCGTAGTCGTCCTCCTTGATCCCGAAGGGGCCGGGCATTGCGACGCCGAGGCCAACCAGCCGCTTGTCCGCCTGCGTGACCAGCCGCTTCAACTCGCCGCGAACGTCGTCGAGGAGCTGCAGGACGACCGGCGTTCCGGTGGCCGGCCCGCCGGCAGGAAGATTGGCTTCCTTCTTGACGAGACCATTGCCGACCAGGTCGACCGCAATTGCCCGCGTGATGTGGCGGTCGATCTGCAGACCGATGGCGAAGGCACCCTCCGGCACCAGCCCGTAGGGCGTCGACGGCTGCCCTCTACCGCGGCGCACCATCTCCTGCGAAGAGACGAGGCCGATATTTTCCAGCTCTTCGATGATGTTGGAAACGGTCTGCTTCGTCAGCAGCGTGGCGCGCGAGAGATCGGCCCGCGACAACGCGCCGTTCAGGCGCAGCGCGTCGATGATCACCCGCCGGTTATGGGCGCTGGTGCCTTCGTGGTTCGTTCCGCTCGTGGCCCTGATCGGGCGAATATCGTTCATCCGTTTTTGCCTCTTGACACCAGTAAAATATTGAAGAACTATTTAGTCAATACAATTGACTAAAAAAGAAACCGAAGAGTTTCAGGGAACGCAGGGGCATTGCCCCGTCGGCGATCCGATCAGGTTTGGCACCCGGCCTGCCGGTTGCCCCTTCGATAGCCAACGGCGACAGGAGCCGCCGTTGGAAAATCGCGTGACTGTCAAAAAACTGGAGGCTGGAATGTTGAAATCATTAAACAAAACGCTGGTCGGCGCCGCGCTGATCGGCGCGTCCTTTGCATCGCATGCATTTGCCGAGACAACCCTGAACGCTCTCTTCATGGCCCAGGCCGCCTACAGTGAGGCGGACGTGCGCGCCATGACGGACGCCTTCACCAAGGCCAACCCGGACGTCAAGGTCAATCTTGAATTTGTCCCTTATGAAGGACTGCACGACAAGACCGTTCTGGCCCAGGGTTCCGGCGGCGGCTACGACGTCGTGCTGTTCGACGTTATCTGGCCGGCCGAATACGCGAGCAACAACGTTCTGGTCGACGTCTCCTCGCGCATCACCGACGAGATGAAGAAGGGCGTACTGCCGGGCGCCTGGACGACCGTACAGTACGATGGCAAGTACTACGGAATGCCGTGGATTCTTGATACCAAATACCTGTTCTACAACAAGGAAATCCTCGAGAAGGCCGGCATCAAGGCACCGCCGAAGACCTGGGACGAGCTCGCCGAGCAAGCCAAGGCCATCAAGGACAAGGGCCTTCTGGCCACCCCGATCGCCTGGAGCTGGTCGCAGGCCGAAGCGGCGATTTGTGACTACACGACGCTCGTCAGCGCCTATAAGGGCGATTTCCTGAAGGACGGCAAGCCGGACTTTCAAACCGGCGGCGGCCTCGATGCCCTAAAGTACATGGTGTCGAGCTACACCTCCGGCCTGACCAACCCGAACTCTAAGGAGTTCCTGGAAGAGGACGTCCGCAAGGTCTTCC
>NZ_JBNDHT010000012.1:0-76698 GCF_056755115.1 Rhizobium sp. SVR5-2C
GACTAGTCGTCGGCAGCGTCAGATGTGTATAAGAGACAGGCTGGCGGCCGGCCGCGCGCGCCGGATGGGCGAAGCCGGCCAGCACAAACTGCTTGCGGAGTTCGATGGAATACCGCTGGTCCGCCGCTGCGCATCTGTTGCCATCGGTAGCAAGGCGGGCTCGGTTATCGTTGTAACAGGTCACCGGAACAGCGAAATCGAAGCCGCGCTTGAAGGCCTCAACGTAAGGCCCGTCTTCAACGCCGATTACACCTCAGGCATGGCAAGTTCGCTCGCCGCCGGCTTTGCGGATGCCCATGCGAGGGGCGCCGACGGCATTCTTGTCATGCTCTCGGATATGCCGGGTGTTTCGACTGCGGATCTTGATAGTTTGATCGATGCATTCGAGCGGGCAGACGGGCGGGTGATCGTTCGCGCCGTTGCGCAGGGAAAACGCGGAAATCCGGTTATCCTGCCGCGATCGCTTTATCAGGCGGTGCTTGCGCTCGAGGGAGACGTCGGGGCGCGTCACATCATCGAAGCGGCAGGACTTCCTGTCATCGATGTCGATATAGGCGAGGGCGCGCATCTTGACGTGGATACCCCCGAGGCCGTTGTCGCTGCGGGCGGCATTTTGAAGGAATAGCAATGGACGCCGCCGGCATAGAGGAAATGTTCCAGGGTCTCGGTCCCGTGACGATCAGGCGCATGTTCGGCGGCAAAGGCATCTATCACCTTGGCCGTATCGTGGCGGTCGAAGTCGGCGGAGAGGTGCTGCTCAAGGCCGATGCCGAAAGCGCGCCGGAGTTTGCGGCCGCTGGTTCCAGCCAATGGTTCTACGAGGGCAAGAAAGGCAATCCCGTAAAGATGCCTTACTGGTCGGTCCCCGAGGCTGCCTATGACGATCCCGATGAGATGGCGAAGTGGGTACGGCTCGCCTATGAGGCGGCGTTGCGGGCGGAATGACTAGCGGAAGTCGGTTTCGCTGAGGGCGGCAATCGCGGCCTTCGTGAAAGCTGAAAGCGGTTGCGGCGGGTCATGGCGGCCGAACCAGCCGAAATCGGAAAGTTTGTCGGGCTCCGTCAGTTGCGGTTCCCCCTCGACATCTCGCGCCACGTAAAGGAGTGAAATCCAGTGCTGGCGGTCTGCCTCGATAATCTGCTCGGTCGGTTCTAGCAATTCGACGTGGCCGATCTTCAGCCCGGTCTCTTCCTCTGCCTCGCGGCGGGCGGCTTGCTCGGCCGGCTCCATGTGATCGACCTTGCCGCCGACGATATTCCAGAAGCCGGCTTCGGGCGGAAGCATGCGCTTGTAGAGCAGGATTTTGCCGTCGCGCAAAATCACCAGGCCTACACCGAGGCCCGGAAAATCGATGCCGGGCTTGCCCATCGAGAGATCAGATCTTGGCGTTTGCCGCGATCAGCATGAATGCGGGAATATCGTCGCCGAAGCCGACGGGCGTCGGGCCGTCGTCGTGGTCGCGATAGCGGCGGCGTTCGCGAACGTCGTCGTTCGCCGGATAGGGCCGGGTGTTGCGCGCGGTGTTTTGCGGCTTCTGGTCTGCTTTGCGCTCTTGCTTCACGCTTTCGGCCCTTGCTGGTGCTGCTTCGATGGTTTCGGCGGCATTATCCTCGGCGCCGATATCAGATTTATGACCCCGGCGATCCTTGCCGCGGCCACGGTCCCTGTCGCTGCGATCCCGGCTGCCCTTGCGGCGCGCGCGGTCGTCCTCGCGGCCCGGCTCGGGCGGCGGAAGAGCGGTAAGGTTGCCATTCAGCCATTCGACCTTCTCGCCGATCAGCTTTTCGATCGCATCGGCGTGTTTCTGGTCACGACCGGTGACAATGGTGAAGGCAGCGCCAGATCGGCCCGCGCGACCGGTGCGGCCGATGCGGTGCACGTAGTCCTCGGAATGGATCGGCACATCGAAATTGAAGACGTGGCTGACATCCGGAATGTCCAGGCCGCGGGCGGCGACGTCGGATGCGACGAGCAGTTGCAGCTGGCCATCACGGAAGTTCTGCAGCATGGTCGTGCGCGAGCGCTGGTCCATGTCCCCATGGAGAGCGCCGACGGAGAAGCCGTGGCGTTCCAGCGAGCGGAAGAGGTCGGCCACGTCCTTCTTGCGGTTGCAGAAGATGATCGCGTTCTTCAACTCTTCCTGTGCGCGGATCAGATCGCGCAGCGCAGCGCGCTTCTCGTAGTCCTTGCCGTGCGCGGCGACGAAACGCTGCGTGATGTTCTTGGCGGCGGATGCCGGCTTTGCGACTTCGATGCGTTCCGGATTCTGCAGGAAGCGGTCGGCGAGCTTCTGGATTTCCGGCGGCATAGTCGCCGAGAAGAACAGCGTCTGGCGCGTGAAGGGGATGAGCTTTGCGATGCGCTCGATATCCGGAATGAAGCCCATGTCGAGCATACGGTCGGCCTCGTCGATGACGAGGATTTCGACGCCGCTCATCAGCAGCTTGCCGCGCTCGAAATGGTCGAGCAGCCGGCCGGGCGTGCAGATCAGAACGTCTGCTCCGCGCTCAAGCTTGCGGTCCTGGTCTTCGAACGACACACCGCCGATCAGGAGCGCGACGTTCAAGCGGTGGTTCTTGCCGTATTTTTCGAAGTTTTCCGCGACCTGCGCTGCGAGTTCGCGCGTCGGCTCGAGGATCAGCGTGCGCGGCATGCGGGCGCGGGCGCGACCCTTTTCCAGCAGCGACAACATCGGTAGCACGAAGGACGCGGTCTTGCCCGTACCCGTCTGCGCAATCCCGCAGATATCGCGGCGCTGCAGAGCGAACGGGATTGCGCCCGCCTGAATAGGAGTAGGGGTCGTGTAGCCGGCGTCGGTAACGGCGGAAAGCACTTTTTGGCTCAGGCCAAGATCAGCAAATGTCGTCAAAGGGAAAACTATTTCCGTTCAGGTTCGGCCAAACTCCGGTTGAGTCGGCGGGATTGCATGCCGCAATGCAGCGCGACATAGTCCCAAACGGCTTGCAAGTCAAGGAATACGGCAACTGCAACCTGTGCGCAGGTAAAGTGATGGTTACTTCATTTGGTTATTTGATGTAACTCGCGAGTTTCAGCCCGGCATTCATGAAATACATGGGGTCTACCGCGCGGCCATTTTGGCGGACCTCGTAGTGCAAGTGCGTGCCTGTCGAACGCCCGGTGCTTCCCGCAAGACCGATCACCCCGGACCGCTCAACCGTGTCCCCGGCTTTCACCAAAATCTGCGACATGTGGCCGTAGCGAGTGGAGATGCCATTGCCATGATCGATCTCGACCATGTTGCCGTAACCGCCGGTCCAGCCCGCGCTGAGGACCTTGCCAGGCGCAGCCGCGCGAACCTTTTCACCGGCGGCGAACCGGAAATCGATGCCGGAGTGAAGCGCGAGCCGGCCTAGAAACGGATCGCGCCGGTTGCCGAACGGACTGGTGATTTCCTTGCCGGCCGCCGGAGTGCCAAAGGGGAGCGATTGCGCCGTGCTGCGCACCGCCTCAAATCGCGTCAGAGCAGTGTCGAGCTGTGCAAGGGAATTGTTGAAGTCGTCGTCGCTTTCCGGTTCGATGTAGGGCCCGCCGACAGCGCTGTCGTCTGCAGCTTTGGCGAGTGCCTGCTCCGGAACGGCGATATCGAAGCGGGTCAGGATTTTCTCGATGTTGTTGGCAGCGTCGCCCGCATCGGCGGTGAGCTGGTCCACACGGGCGCGTTGCTGCTCCTCGATGCCCTTCAGCGTCAGCGTAACCTTCGAAAACAAGCGGTCGGCACGGTCGCCGGCAGTTTCACGCGCAGGTACATAGGCGAGCGTAGAATTGTCGGGTGTGGCGTCGGCGGGTTCGTCCCTGCCTGCCAGAAGTTTGTCGATCGCTGCGGCTCCGGCTGAAAGCGACGCGCGCTTGTCCTTTATCTCGGGTGCGTAGGATTGAACTGGAACTGCCTCATCCTTCTGCGTCAGCCCGGAATTTTCGGCGCGGTCGAACAGGGAGCCGAGCTTTCCGTTGCGTGACGTGAGCGCCATCTGTTGCTCCAGGAGCTTGTCGACCTTGTCTTCAACCACCTGCTGGTCGAGCAGCTGACGCGAGGTCACGCGATCGACCTGTGCGCGAAGAGCAGCGATACGGTCTTCATAATCATGCTGCATGCGGGCCTGGCGGGCCATAGTCGCGCCGATCAGGTCGTCGCGAAGGACAAGATAGGATGTGGCAAGGAGATAACCGATGACAAAGACGCCGCCGAAGCAGAAGGCGAGGGCGGCCATCCACGGCTTTATGGTCGCGTGGCGGACCTTATCGCCGCTGGCGAGAATGAGGATATGCTCCTGCGAACGCTTGCCGAATACGCGACTATGCTGTGCATGCGTCACGGAGAATCTCCCGATTGGTCGCCCGCGCTTAGGTCAGGAGATGATTACACACGGTTATGGTTAATAACGCCTTAGCGAAAAAGTTAACAAGAACAGTACTTTAGGCAATGCTAATAGATGTCAGCGAGCGGTAGAACGATGGCGTGAGGCCAGCCTCTGCGCGCGCCAGATCGTTGAACGGCGGCTTCAATGGCCCGCGGAAGTTGGCCCGCACCAGGTCCTTGAAGGTCTGCGCCGGGTCGCGACGCTCGCGAGCGCAAAGAAAGCGAAACCACTTGGCGCCGATTGCCACATGGCCTTTCTCGTCATTGTAGATGACATCGAGGACGGCCGCGCTGTCGAGATCGCCGGTTTCGCGCATTTTTGCCTGGAGCGACGGGGTGACGTCCAGCCCGCGGGCTTCGAGGATAAGAGGAACGACGGCGAGCCGTGCCGTCAGATCGCTTCTGGTCGAATGGGCTGCCTGCCAGAGGCCGTCATGCGCGGGCATATCGCCATAATCGGCGCCGAGGTCCTGCAGGCGCTTACGCACCATGCGGAAGTGCTTGGCCTCTTCGAAGGCGACCTGCATCCATCCGTCAAAGAAGGAATTGGGAACCGCTTCAGTGGCAAAACGTGCGACGATATCGAGCGCGAGGTCAACGGCATTGAGCTCGATATGGGCAATTGCATGAAGCAGTGCGATGCGGCCGTTGACCGTGTGAAGCGAGCGCTTCTCGACCTGCGTCGGCGGGACCAGCGCCGGTTTCTCCGGCCGGCCGGGCCTGTCGGGCAAGGAGGCATCGAGGGGCGACCGCAGCGAAATCTTGCGGGCGAACCAGCGGGTTGCGGCCTCCTGCGCGAGCGCCGTCTTGCGATCGAGATCGGCGGAGCGGATAGCGTCGATCGCACCGCCGCGTAGCGACGTCATCGAAAGCACATTCATGCGGCGAGGTTCCTGACGGCCTTCAGAACGTCTTCGGCATGGCCGGGTACCTTTACCTTCTGCCAGATCATCGCGATCGTGCCTTCGGCGCCGATGAGGAAGGTCGTGCGTTCGACACCCATGAAGGTGCGGCCGTACATGCTCTTTTGCTTCCACACGCCATAGGCCTGCAGCGTCGTCTTCTCCTCATCCGAGGCGAGCGCAACGGAAAGCTTGTGCTTCGTGACGAAACGATCGTGGCATGCGGCCGAATCGGGGGACATGCCGATAACCGCCGCGCCTGCGGCGTCGAATTCGCCGGCCAGAGCGGTGAAGGCCAGCGATTCAGCCGTACAGCCGGTCGTATCGTCCTTCGGATAAAAGAACAGGACCAGCGGCTTTCCGCGGAAATCGGCAAGCGATACCCGCCCGCCGCCGTCGCGAGGAAGGTCGAATTCGGGGGCCGAAGCGCCAATGCCGAGAAGAGCCATGTGTGGAAACCTTTCTTTTGCCGGGTTTTAGGATGACACTATGTCCCGCGGATATATATTGAAGACCAATTCGTCCAGCCAGGCTGGACCAGTTTCGAGGCAGGGGGCTATCCAAAACGCATGGCGTCGATTCGCGGCGAAAAGGTTACGTTTCGCAAAAAGGACATCGTCGCGCTGCATGAGCTCCCATCCGCCCAGGCCGAAGATCCCATCATCGTGCATTGCCCGCGGCCTCGCTCTCGCATTCGCCGTGCTACGGGCGTAACGGCGGGTTGTATTGTCACTCTCCTCTTCATTCTCGCCGCGATCATTTTCACCGTCGAAAGCGGAATGTTCGATGCAACGCTGTCGCGCCAGGCGCAGACCGCATTGAATTCGGCAATAGGTCCCCGCTATCGCGCGGAAGTCGGCTCGACCGTCATCCGCTTCACCTCCGGCCTGCAGCTCGCCCTGGAAGCCCGCAACGTCAACATGGTCGATCAGCAGAGCGGGCAGCATCTGTCGACCACCGGCGCCATACGCATGGCGCTTGATCCCTTGGCTCTATTTCGAGGCCGTGTGGCGGTAGCTGCAATCGAAGCGGACGACATTGCGCTCGATACGGCTCTGCTTCCGTCCGGCGGTCCTCTCGACTTCAGCCAGCTTCGCATCGACGCAATTCCGGTGGCGATGGAAGCTGTGTTTTCCCGCCTTGATGTGTTGGATAGTTTTGTCGAGCGCGGCGGCACGGATACCGTCCGCTTATCGGGTATCAACATCAAACTGGCCGATACCGCCAACGGCCCGCTCTCGGTCGAGATCGACAATCTCGCGTTCACACATGTGGGGGCGTCTTCGCTGCAGTTGAAGGGCGAAATCGCCATCAACGGCGAAGTGGCGGCGCTGAATGTTCTTGTCGACAAGGTAGCGGGGAAATCCTCCCGGGTTACGGCAAAGCTCACTCATGCCGACCTGACGCCCTTTACCTTGAGGCGGAATGCGCTCGGGGAAATTCGTCAGGGCGTCAATGGCTTCGCCGACCTTGCCGTTTCAGCCGTGCGCGGCGAAGGCGACATTGCGCCCTCGCTCGAGGCGGCTGCGGATATCGCGCCGGGGCTCCTCTATGTCGACGGTGATGAGCAGCGGCTTTCCGGCGGCCGGATCAATCTCGGCTATGATTTCGGTAAGCAGACACTGGAGATATCCAGATCGCAAGTGCAGTTCGCAGACACGTCCGTGCCTTTCAATGGCGCGGTCATCGATCTCGACAAGCTCGATCAGGCCGCCGGCAAGGGCTTCGGTGTCGATCTTCTGATCAGCGGGGGTACGGCAGCACCCGCAGGGTCGGGCGAGCATCCGTTGCCGTTCGATCTTCAGATGACGGGCCGCTACCTCATCGCCTCGCGAGAACTGCAAGTTCCGGGCCTGACGGTCTCCAGTCCCTTGGGGCAGTTGTTCGGATCGCTTCATGTCAGGTTTGGCGACAGGTCGCCGGAAATCAGCTTCGTGGGGAATTCGCAGCAGCTCCAGACGGCGGCGATCAAGCAGCTCTGGCCGTTCTGGATGGCGTCCAAGGCGCGTGAATGGGTGCTTGGAAATCTCTTCGGCGGGACAGTCACGGATGCGTCGATCTCCGTATTCATCCCGTTCGGCAAGCTGGACGAAGCCGTCGGCAAGGGACTGAAACTCGACGATGACCAGATCCGCATCAATTTCGATATCGCGGATGCGCGCATGAACGTCACGGGTGATATTCCGCCGATCCGGGACACGTCGGCGCACTTCGATCTGATCGGACGGAAGGCAACGATTTCGATCAAGAGCGGCACGTCCTACTTCGCGTCGGGCCGCTCGGTCAGTCTCGGGGAGGGCACTTTCGTGCTGCCTTCGACCTACGACAAGCCGCTGATGGCGGAAATGAAGCTCGCAGTCTCCGGCGACGCCGATGCCGTGGGAGAGCTCCTGACCTACAAGCCGATCCAGGTCTTGCAACGCGCCGGCTTGGCACCCGGAGACCTTAAGGGCGAGATCACCGCCGAGGTCGAAGCGAGGTTAGGTCTTCTGCGTTCGCAGAATCCTCCGCCGCCAGAATGGAAGGCAGCGATGCACCTGGCCGGCGTGGATGTCGCCAAGCCGATTTCGGGCCGGATGGTGACGAAACTCGATGGCGAACTCAACGCCGATCCGCAGCAGGTGATGCTCAATGCCAAGGGGCAGCTTGATGGCATTCCGGCCGAGATCGATCTCGTCGAGCCGACCGACAAATCGTCCGGTGTCAAGCAACAGCGCATCATCACGGCGACGCTGAACAACGACCAGCGTGAGAAAGTGCTGCCTGGTCTTTCGGGCATTATCAACGGCAGCATGAAGATGCAGCTGACGCGGATCGACGAGGATCACCAGAACGTTGAGATCGATCTCGGCAAGGCGTCCCTGCAGCTCCCCTGGATTGGTTGGGCAAAAGGCAGCGGAATTCCAGCAACGGCGGAGTTCGACGTGTCGGGGCCTGCTGAAAACACGCAGATTAGGAACTTCCAGCTGAAGGGCGACGGTTTCGGCGCCAGCGGCGCGCTGATGCTGAGCAAGGGCGGTTTGACATCGGCCGACTTCGACAGCGTGAAGCTGTCCTCTCTCGATGACTTCGCCATATCGATCAAACGCAGCAAGGGTAGTTTTGATGTCGCGGTTTCGGGGAGCACCGCCGATGCGCGTCCCATTCTTTCAAGGTTGAAGAACGGGCAGGGCGACAGCAGCGATGCAGATGGCAGCAATGCCAGCATCTCGGTCCGTGCCAAGCTCGACAACGTTGTCGGCTTCAACGACGAAAAGATCCGCAATTTCGAGGCTGCTTACATCTCGAGCGGCGGCCGGCTGCAGGCGCTGAATTTTTCGGGGGTTACCGACAGCGGCGAAGCAGTCGTCAGCCAGACGAGAGAGGGCCGTGTACTGAACATCACCAGCGGCGATGCCGGCGCCGTCTCGCGCTTCGCCGATCTCTATCAGCACATGCAGGGCGGCTTGCTCAACATGTCAATCAGGCTCGGCGACGCGCGCAACTGGGACGGCTCCGTCGACATACGCCGCTTTGCCATCGTTAACGAACAACGCCTTCACTCGATTGTTTCGACGCCGGTCGGGCAGGACCAGCGCAGTCTCAGTTCCGCGGTCAAACGCGACATCGATGCGTCCGCACAGCGCTTCCAGCGGGGCTTTGCGCGCGCCGTGTCCCGCGGCGGGGTGATCAGCATCGAGAACGGTGTGGTGCGCGGCGATCAGGTCGGTGCGACGTTCCAGGGCGTGATCCGGGATCAGAGCGGCAACATGGACATGACGGGTACCTTCATGCCGGCCTATGGGCTGAACCGGCTCTTTGCGGAGCTGCCGGTCATCGGCATCATTCTCGGAAACGGATCGGATCGCGGCCTCATCGGCATTACGTTCAGGCTGACGGGCAAATTCGATAAGCCCGCTCTGGTGATCAATCCGCTTTCAATCATCGCACCGGGCGTTTTTCGCAATATCTTCGAATTTCAATAAAAAAGCCGGCGCTTGCGCCGGCTTTCATTGGTCAGAGCTGGAGCTCAAGCCGCCGGGCGGATGAGGATATGCTTCTTCTTGCCGAGCGAGAGCTTGATGACCCCATCTGCGGTGATTTCGCCGCTACCGATCATTTTGCGCTCATCACTGATCGCCTGATCGTTGATGCGCACGGCACCGCCCTGAACGTGACGGCGGGCTTCGCCGTTCGAGCCTGCAAGCCCGGCCCGGACGATAAGTGAAAGCAAGCCGATGCCGGCATCCAGCTCGGAGGCGGGAATGTCGACGGAGGGCAGGTTTTCGGCAATGGCGCCTTCCTCGAAGGTCTTGCGGGCTGTCTCTGCCGCTTCCTCGGCAGCGGCGCGCCCGTGCAGGATTGCCGTCACTTCGGTTGCCAGGATCTTCTTGACTTCGTTGATCTCCGAGCCGCCAAGTGCGGAAAGGCGAGCGATCTCGTCCATCGGGAGCGTGGTGTAGAGCTTCAGGAAGCGCGAAACGTCGGCGTCTTCGGTGTTGCGCCAGTATTGCCAGAAGTCGTAGGCCGAGAGCATGTCGGCATTCAGCCAGACGGCGCCCGTGGCCGATTTACCCATCTTGGCGCCGGAAGAGGTCGTCAGGAGCGGGGAGGTCAGAGCATAAAGCTGCGGCGTCCCCATGCGGTGACCGAGATCGATGCCGTTGACGATGTTGCCCCATTGGTCCGAGCCGCCCATCTGCAGACGGCAATCATAGCGCTTGGCAAGCTCCACGAAGTCATAGGCCTGCAGAATCATGTAGTTGAATTCTAGGAACGACAACGACTGCTCGCGGTCGAGGCGCGTCTTGACGCTGTCGAAGGCCAGCATCCGGTTGACGGAGAAATGCCGGCCAACGTCACGCAGGAATTCCAGGTAGTTGATCGAACGCAGCCATTCGGCATTGTTGATCATCAGCGCGTCTTTGGGCCCGTTGCCATAGGTCAGGTAATTGGAGAAGACGCGCTTGATCGAGGCAATGTTGCTCTCGATCGTATCGATGGTCATCAGCTGGCGGGCCTCGTCCTTGAAGGAGGGGTCGCCCACCATGCCGGTACCGCCGCCCATCAGGGAAATGGCGCGGTGGCCGGTTTTCTGCAGCCAATGCAGCATCATGATCTGGATCAGCGAGCCCGCATGCAGGCTCGGCGCCGTGGGATCGAAGCCGATATAGGCTGTCACGGTTTCCTTCGCCATTAGATCGTCGAGGCCCGATTCATCGGAAATCTGATGAATGAAGCCGCGCTCTTTCAGGGTGCGCAGGAAATCGGATTTGAACTCGGACATGACCTTTTGCTCTCGGATGCGGATTTTGGGATTGGCTATTGTTGAAGCGTCGCGGCGCGTTTAGCACTGTTTTGTTGAACAGTCACCATTTGGTGGAAATCTTCCGGCGGGGTGCCATGGGGAAAATGAGAACGGCAATCGGCCTGATGAGCGGCACGTCGATGGATGGGATCGATGTCGCGTTGGTTCGCACCGACGGCCTTGCTGCCGTGGAACGCGGGCCGTTTCTGGGAGTGCCTTACGATCCGGCCTTCCGCGACAGGTTGAAGCTGGCGCTCGAACAGGCAAAATCCATTCGCCAGCGAAACGAGCGCCCCGGCGAGTTGGCAGCGATCGAGCACGAACTGACGCAGCGTCATGCAACTGCCGTTACGGAGTTTCTTGAACGCAACTCTCTGGATCGAAGCTCGATCGATCTCATCGGGTTCCATGGTCAGACGGTGCTTCACCGGCCCGACGAGGCGCTGACGGTCCAGCTCGGCGACGGGCCGCTGCTTGCCAAAGAGACCGGCGTAGCGGTCGTTTACGATATGCGCGCCAACGACATGGTGCATGGCGGTCAGGGCGCACCCTTGGTGCCCGCCTATCATGCGGCGCTCGCCGGGACCATTCGAAACGCCAGGCTGCCGGTCTGCTTCGTCAACATCGGCGGCATTTCGAACCTGACCTATGTCGGCGCCGATGGTGCCGTCGTTGCCTACGACAGCGGGCCGGGAAACACCTTGATCGACCAATGGGTCGAGACGCACGCCGGAATACCGTTCGACCAGGGCGGCATGATCGCCTCGGAAGGCAACGTGATCACCGAGTTGGCCGACCGCTATCTCGACAACCCGTTCTTCACGGCCGAGAAACGCCGATCGCTCGATCGCAATGATTTTTTGCCGCTGGGCGGAAAGGACGCCGAGCTTGCCGATGGAGCCCGGACGCTGGCTTATGTCGCTGCCGCCTCGATCATCAAATCGGCCGGTCACCTGCCGGTGACGCCGGCGCTCTACGTGATTTGCGGTGGCGGGCGCCTCAACCGCACCATCATGCGGGACTTGAGCGATCTTGCAGCCCGCCAGAACGCCGGCGTGATCTCCGCCGAGGAGGCCGGCTTCAACGGCGATGCGATGGAGGCCGAGGCCTGGGGCTATCTGGCCGCCAGATCGCTGGAGGAATTGCCGCTGACGTTCCCGGGTACGACCGGTGTTCGCGAGCCGGTTACCGGCGGCATTCTTGCGAGGCCATGATGACGGAAACGATCATTCTCGAAACGCCGCGCCTGCGGCTGGTGATGTGGGATAGGGATGACGTCGGACTCGTTCTCCACCTGCATTCGACGATTGGAACGACGCGCTATATGTCCGGTGGCGCGCCGTGGACGAGGGAACGGTGCGAGGAGCGACTGACGCGCTGGTTCGGCGAGCATGCCCGCGACGGGACGACCAAATACAAAGTGCTCAGCCGTGACGATGGCCGCTTCATCGGCCGCGCCGGCATTTCGCTTTACAACCGGCAAAAAAACGAATTCGAGCTTGGTTACGCGCTGCGCGAAGAGGAATGGGGAAAGGGCTACGCGACGGAGATCGCCCGTGCGCTAGCCGACTGGTTCTTTGGCAAGCGGTTTGCGACCCACCTTATCGCCTTCACGCATCCCGAGAATGCGGTGTCGCAGCACATCCTAACAAAAATCGGCATGCGAAGCCGCACGCCGATTTTGATCGATGGGATTTTGTGCCCGACCTTCGAGCTCACCGCTGATGTCGGGTGAGTCCTAGCGAATGCGCTTCGCCGCCGGTTCCGGCACCAGTTCGCCGTTCAGACGGCGGTCGAGGTAGTCCTCGCATTCGGCCATCAGCGTTTCGACCTGGCCGTTGAAGAAGTGATTGGCGTTCGGCACCGTGCGGTGGGTGATAAGGATGCCCTTCTGCGTCTTCAGCTTCTCGACCAGACCGTTCACATCCTTTTCAGGCGCGACCTTGTCGGCTTCGCCATTGATGATCAGGCCGGAGGACGGGCAGGGCGCCAGGAACGAGAAGTCGTAGGTGTTCGGCTGAGGCGCAATCGACATGAAGCCTTCGATTTCCGGACGTCGCATCAATAGCTGCATGCCGATCCAGGCTCCGAACGAGTAACCGGCGACCCAGCATGTCTTCGAATCGGGATGCAGGCTCTGGACCCAGTCGAGTGCGGAGGCCGCATCCGAAAGCTCGCCCGCGCCATGGTCGAATTCGCCCTGGCTACGGCCAATGCCCCGGAAATTGAAGCGCAATGTCGTAAACCCGCGCTTCTGGAACATGTAGAAGAGCTGGTAGACGATCTGATTGTTCATCGTGCCGCCGAACTGGGGGTGCGGGTGCAGGATAAGGGCAATCGGCGCGCTTTTTTCCTTGGAGGGCTGGTAGCGGCCTTCAAGACGGCCGGCGGGGCCGTTGAAAATGACTTCGGGCATCGGTACTCCGGGTTTTATTTTCAGCGTTCTTGCTGCTTAGACTTGACGGATGTTGTCAGGTTTTCTAAAACGCAGTTTAGAACAATTCGAAACTTGCATGGCGGTCCACGGTCTTCGTGGAACGTGTCATAAGGCAAGCCCGGCCGAAATTTCAAGGAAAATGAGCCGAGCTTAGCAGGAACCAAGCGCAGGACCCGAGAACATGGCGCCGCCCCGCCTCTATCTTGATTGGAACGCGACGTCGCCGCTGCATCCCGCAGCGCGTGAGGCGGTTCTGCGCGCGCTCGATCTCTTCGGAAATCCGAACTCGGTTCATGGCGAGGGACGTGCGGTACGCGCTGCGATCGAACGCGCCCGCCGCCAGGTTGCGGCCCTGACCGGCGCCGAGCCTGCACATGTGACCTTTACCAGTGGCGCGACGGAAGCGGCGAATATGGTGCTGACCCCGGACTTCCGCATGGGACGCACGCCGCTTGCGATCGGTCATCTCTATCATTCGGCGATCGAGCATCCCGCCGTGCGCGAGGGCGGTCGGTTTCCGGCTGAGAAGAAAACCGAGATTCCGGTAACTTCCGCAGGTTTGGTGGATCTCACGGCGCTGGATACGCTGCTTGCGAATCACGACAAGGCTTCGGGCCTGCCGATGGTGGCGATCATGCTCGCCAATAACGAGACCGGCATCGTTCAGCCTGTTCGCGAGGCTGCGAAGGTGGTTCAGGCGCATGGCGGCCTGCTCGTCGTCGATGCCGTGCAGGCCGCGGGACGCTTGAGGCTCGACATCAATGAGCTTGGTGCCGATTTCATGATCGTCTCATCGCACAAGATCGGTGGCCCGAAAGGCGCCGGCGCTCTGATCAGTCGTGGCGAGGTCCTGATGCCGCGCCCGCTGATCCACGGTGGCGGCCAGGAGAAGGGTCACCGCTCGGGGACCGAGAATTCGCTTGCCGTGATCGGCTTTGGCGCGGCCGCCGAAGCTGCCGTTGCGGAATTCGATAGACGCAATGAGGCGGTTTCAGCCCTGCGCGATCGATTGGAAGCCGGAATGCGCCGCGCCGCACCTGACATCGTCATCTACGGCGCCGGCGCTTCGCGCGTTTCGAACACCACCTTCTTCACGCTTCCGGGCCTGAAAGCCGAGACCGGCCAGATCGCCTTCGATCTCGAGGGTGTGGCGCTTTCGGCGGGGTCGGCGTGCTCGTCCGGCAAGGTCGGCGAGAGCCATGTTCTGGTGGCGATGGGCCGCGACCCGAAGCTGGGTGCGCTGCGCATTTCGCTCGGTTTTGCGACGACGGAAGAAGACATCGACAGGGCGGTTGCCGCCTTTGCGAAAATTGCCGGCCGGTGCAGGCCGGCCGGAGAAGCGGCCTGATTGCTTCAATTAATTGCGGAAACGCAAATTTCCGCTTGCCAATCGGGCTGAAAACGGCCTTCTGGCCACCTACATACGGGGTAGTAAAAATTACCCCAAGACGACCTGCCGGACCTTGACCCGGCGAGATTGGAGAACGACATGCCCGCCGTCCAGGAAACGGTTGATCGCGTCCGACAGATCGACGTGGACCAATACAAATACGGTTTCGAAACCGTCATCGAAATGGACAAGGCACCCAAGGGCCTGTCCGAGGATATCATCCGCCTCATCTCCGCCAAGAAGCAGGAGCCGGAATGGATGCTCGAATGGCGTCTCGGGGCCTACCGGCGCTGGCTGACGCTTGAGGAGCCCACCTGGGCACGCGTCAATTATCCGAAGATCGATTTCAACGAGATCCATTACTACGCCGCACCGAAGAGCACGCCGGGTCCGAAGTCGCTGGACGAGGTCGATCCGGAAATTCTGAAGGTTTACGAAAAGCTCGGGATTCCGCTGAAGGAGCAGGAGATCCTCGCCGGTGTCGAAAAGCCGAAGATCGCCGTCGATGCCGTTTTCGATTCCGTCTCGGTCGTCACGACCTTCAAGGAAGAGCTGAAGAAGGCCGGCGTGATCTTCATGTCGATCTCCGAGGCGATCCGCGAGCATCCGGAGCTTGTCCAGAAGTATCTCGGCTCGGTCGTTCCGACGACGGACAACTACTACGCGACGCTGAACTCGGCGGTGTTCACCGATGGCTCGTTCGTGTTCGTGCCGAAGGGTGTCCGCTGCCCGATGGAGCTTTCCACCTATTTCCGCATCAACGAGAAGAATACCGGCCAGTTCGAGCGCACGCTGATCATCGCCGAGGAGGGTGCCTACGTCTCCTACCTCGAAGGCTGCACCGCGCCGCAGCGTGATGAGAACCAGCTGCACGCAGCTGTCGTCGAACTCGTCGCTCTCGATGATGCCGAGATCAAGTATTCCACAGTCCAGAACTGGTATCCGGGCGACAAGCAAGGTAAGGGCGGCATCTACAACTTCGTCACCAAGCGCGGCGATTGCCGCGGTGCCCGCTCGAAGATCTCCTGGACGCAGGTCGAAACCGGCTCTGCGATCACCTGGAAGTATCCGTCCTGCATCCTGCGCGGCGACGACAGCCGTGGAGAATTCTATTCGATCGCCGTGTCGAACGGTCACCAGCAGATCGACAGCGGCACCAAGATGATCCATCTCGGCAAGAACACGTCGAGCCGCATCATTTCCAAGGGTATTGCTGCGGGCGTTTCGCAGAACACCTATCGCGGCCAGGTTTCGGCCCACCGCAAGGCGTCGAACGCACGCAACTTCACCCAGTGCGACTCGCTGCTGATCGGCGACAAGTGCGGTGCGCATACCGTGCCTTACATCGAAGCGAAGAATTCGACGGCGCAGTTCGAGCACGAAGCGACCACCTCGAAGATCTCCGAAGACCAGCTCTTCTACTGCCTGCAGCGCGGTATCCCGGAGGAAGCGGCGATCGCACTGATCGTCAACGGCTTCGTCAAGGAAGTCCTGCAGGAGCTGCCGATGGAATTCGCCGTCGAAGCGCAGAAGCTGATCAGCATCTCGCTTGAAGGCTCAGTCGGCTAAATCTCGGGTTCCGTCATCCTCGGGCTTGTCCCGAGGATCTGCGGCGGCTTACGGATAAAGGATGAGTGGCTTCGTCTACATGATGTCCGACAAACCGCGCGGCGTGATCTACACCGGGGTTACGAGTGATTTGCATGGTCGCGTTTGGGAGCATCGCAACGAAGTACACAAGGGGTTTACGGAGAGATACAGAGCGAAAAATCTGGTCTGGTTCGAAACCCACCCGAACATCGTGCTGGCGATAAAGAGAGAAAAGTCTCTGAAGCGCTATGTGCGTGAATGGAAGATCAAGCTTATCGAGGGACTTAATCCGACTTGGATGGACCTCTACGAGCGGATCGATGAAATCGAGAGTGTCTATCGGCCGCATCCGAACACGCGGCAGTGGAGCGACTACAATTGAAGGCTTAGATCCTCGGGACAAGCCCGAGGATGACGATCAGGACCGGTATGAGACGGTCAATCAGGCGGCACTTGAACCCGCCCTACGAACAGGAACTTGAAATGCTTGAAATCAAAAACCTGCACGCCCGCATCGCCGAAGACGGCACCGAAATCATCCGCGGCCTGAACCTTACCGTGAAGGCCGGCGAAGTTGCCGCCATCATGGGCCCGAACGGCTCCGGAAAGTCGACGCTCTCCTACATTCTTGCGGGCCGCGAAGACTACGAAGTGACTGAAGGCGACATCCTTTACAACGGCGAGAGCATCCTCGAGCTCGACGCCGCCGAACGTGCCGCCAAGGGCATTTTCCTCGCCTTTCAGTACCCGGTCGAAATTCCGGGCGTTGCCACCATGCAGTTCCTGAAGGTCGCGATGAACGAACAGCGCAAGGCGCGCGGCGAAGAAGAGCTGAAGACGCCTGATTTCATGCGCCTCGTCAAGGACGCGGCCGGCAAGCTTCAGATCAACACCGAAATGCTGAAGCGTCCCGTGAATGTCGGCTTCTCGGGCGGCGAGAAGAAGCGCGCCGAGATCCTGCAGATGGCGCTGCTGCAGCCGCAGCTCTGCGTGCTTGACGAGACCGACTCCGGCCTCGACATCGACGCTCTGAAGATCGTCGCCGACGGCGTCAACGCCCTGCGTTCGCCCGACCGTGCGGTCGTCGTCATTACCCACTACCAGCGCCTGCTCGATTACATCGTTCCGGACACCGTTCACGTTCTCTACAAGGGCCAGGTGGTCAAGTCCGGCGACAAGACGCTGGCCCATGAGCTCGAGGCAAACGGTTACGCTGACATCATCGGGGCGGCAGCCTGATCAGGCGGAAAGGACCAGTCTCATGAACATGCAGACGACGAGCCGCCTGACCGTTGCGGAAGCGGCGCTCATCGAGGCTTTTAACAACCAGTTCGGCGACCTGCCGGGCGACGGCGCCGTTACCGCGACGCGCGACCGCCTTCTTGACGACCTGAAGAAGAGTGGGCTGCCGACGCGCCGGGTCGAAGCCTGGCACTATACCGATCTCAAGACCCTGCTTCGTGAGGTTCCGGCCGTTGCCGGCGATGCCGCCGCCAAACAGATCGAGCCGCTGATCGAGGGGTCTTCGGTTCTTTCGCTAGTGCAGGGCCATGCAGACCCGAAAGCGACGGCCGGCGACCTCGGTGTTTCGAGCTATGCGCAGAGCCTGCTCGACGGTTCGGCTGCTGCGGCGCTCCGTGTCCTCGGTACAGATGATGCCGTCGGCAGCATCAACGGGAGCTTCGTGCGCGACGGCTACGTCGTGGATGTTCCGGCGGATATCGAATTCGACAAGCCGTTCGAGGTCGATATCACCCATGCCGGTGGGCAGATCCACACGCGCCTGCCGGTATCGTTCGGCGCAAACGTCAAAGCGACGGTCATCGAGCGTCACCAATCGGTGACTGGCGATGCGGCGCTCGTGTCCCACGTCAGTGACATCACCGTCGGCGAAGGCACGGAACTGACCTGGATCATCCTGCAGCAGCAGGGCGCCGAAGACACCCACCTCGGCCAGATCCGCGTCGACCTCGGTGCCAACGCCAAGCTGAAGCTGTTCGTCATCAACGCCGGCGGCAAGCTGGTTCGGCAGGAACTGCATATCAAGGTGACGGGCGAAGGGGCCGATCTGACGCTTCGCGGCATCAACCTGCTCGGTGGCGATACCCACACGGACGTCACCATGGTGCTCGGCCACAACGTTCCGCATACCAGCTCGACGGACGTCATCCGCAACGTCGTTTTCGACCGCGCCAGGGGCGTCTTCCAGGGCATGATCCGGGTGGCTCCGGACGCGCAGAAAACCGATGCCAGAATGGCCTGCAACACGCTGCTGATGTCTGATGATGCGGAGTTCTCGGTGAAGCCGGAGCTCGAAATCTTCGCCGACGACGTGCAGTGCGGCCACGGGGCGACCGTCGCCGATATCGACGACAACCATCTCTTCTACCTGCTGTCGCGCGGCATTCCCGATAAGAAGGCGCGGGCAATGCTCGTCAACGCCTTCGTGGCGGAGATAGTCGAAGAGCTGGAAGACGAAGCCCTGGTCGAGGCGCTGGAAGGCGTCATTTCGGCCTGGCTCGAAAAGCACGCCTGATCGGACAAGAGCCATGGACAAGATAGTACCAGCAGCAAGCTACGACGTCGAAGTCATCCGCAAGGATTTTCCGATCCTTGCGACGGAGGTCTATGGGAAGCCGCTGGTTTATCTGGACAACGGCGCCTCCGCCCAGAAACCGCAGGCGGTCATCGATGCAATCTCGCATACCTATTCGAACGAGTATGCGAACGTCCACCGCGGCTTGCACTTCCTCTCGAATGCCGCCACAGAGGCCTATGAGGGAGCCCGCGAAAAGGTGCGCCGCTTCCTGAACGCGCCTGATGTCAACGACATCATCTTCACCAAATCATCGACCGAGGCGATCAATACGGTCGCCTATGGTTGGGGGATGCCGAAGATCGGCGAGGGCGACGAGATCGTCGTCTCGATCATGGAGCATCACTCCAACATCGTGCCCTGGCATTTCATTCGCGAGCAGCAGGGCGCCAAGCTCGTCTGGGTGCCGGTCGATGACGAGGGCGCGTTCCACATCGAGGACTTCGAGAAGAGCCTCACGGAACGCACCAAGCTCGTCGCCATAACGCATATGTCGAATGCGCTGGGCACCATCGTTCCGGTCAAGGAAGTATGCCGCATTGCGCATGAGCGCGGCATTCCGGTGCTGATCGATGGTTCGCAAGGCGCCGTGCACCTGCCGGTCGACGTCCAGGACATCGATTGCGACTGGTATGTGATGACCGGCCACAAGCTTTACGGTCCTTCGGGAATCGGTGTGCTTTACGGCAAGAAGGATCGGCTTCGGGAGATGCGTCCCTTCCAGGGCGGCGGCGAGATGATCTTCGAGGTGACGGAAGACAACGTTACTTACAACGATCCGCCGCATCGTTTCGAAGCAGGCACGCCGCCGATCGTTCAGGCGATCGGCCTCGGCTATGCGCTGGACTACATGGAGAAAGTCGGCCGCGAGGCGATCTCGCGCCATGAAGCCGATCTGACGGCCTATGCCACCGAACGGCTGCGGTCGATCAACTCGCTGCGTGTTTTCGGAACGGCGCCGGGCAAGGGTGGTATCTTCGCCTTCGAACTGGCCGGCCTACACGCGCACGACGTGTCGATGGTTATCGACCGGCAGGGCGTTGCGGTTCGCGCCGGCACCCATTGCGCGATGCCGCTCTTGAAACGGTTCGGCGTCACCTCCACATGCCGAGCATCCTTCGGCATGTACAACACGCGAGCCGAGGTTGATGCCCTGGCCGATGCGCTGGAATATGCGCGCAAGTTTTTTGCCTGAGGAGTGCCTTATGAGCCTGGACGAAAGCGAACAGAAGATCGACGTGCGCGAGGGCATCGTGCATTCGAGCATTCCGGCCGACGAGCTGGCGCGCCTTAGCGATGACGTCATTAGCGCGCTGAAGACGGTTTACGATCCGGAAATCCCGGCCGATATCTTCGAGCTGGGCCTGGTCTACAAGATCGACATCGAAGACGACCGCATGGTGAAGATCGTCATGACGCTGACGGCGCCAGGATGCCCGGTGGCCGGCGAAATGCCGGGCTGGGTCGAAAATGCCGTCGGTGCCGTCGAAGGCGTTTCTGGCGTCGAAGTCGAGATGACCTTCGATCCGCCGTGGACGCCGGACCGCATGTCGGAAGAGGCGCAGGTCGCCGTCGGTTGGTACTAGCATGACCCCGAAAAGTTGCAGACTTTTTCGGACAGGATCATGCGGCGGACTGGTATTGATCGGTTAAGCTGCTGGCACTACATTTGAATCGTGAAACGCCGGACCTTGAATCCGCGCGCGGAAGGAGAAGAGGCCGATGGGCTTTGCAGTAATGAGCATGACGGAAGCCGCCGCGAGCCGCGTCAAGGCGATCGTCGAGAATTCCGGGCCGGACGCCAAGGGCATCCGCGTTGGCATCAAGAAGGGCGGTTGCGCCGGGATGGAATATACCATCGATCTGGTGACCGAACCGAATGCCAAGGACGACCTGATCGAGCGCGACGGCGCCAAGGTCTGGGTCGAGCCGTCTGCGGTGCTCTACCTGCTCGGCACGGAGATGGGCTTCGAGATGACGACCCTGCGCTCCGGCTTCATCTTCACGAACCCGAACCAGACGTCCGCCTGTGGCTGCGGCGAATCCGTGGAGCTGAAACCGGCGGATCTGGCAGCGCTTGCCGCTCGGGGCGATGCGGTGGTCCCCGCGGCGCACTAACGCCTTCGGGATCGAGATCCGAAGAGCCGCCAGCGATGGCGGCTTTGTTATTTTTGATTTGCCCCTTTTCGGCGCCAAACCAGTTTCTGCCGTATGATCATCGAAACGCTGCTTGTGCTTTTCGTCAAAGGCGCTTTGCTTGGCCTTGTCGTCACCGCGCCGCCGGGCCCGATCGCGACGCTGTGCATCAATCGCAGCCTTCATCGCGGGTTCGGTTCGGGGGTGGCGATTGGCATTGGCGCGGCGCTGGGGGATTCCTGTTACGCGCTGGTTGCCGCAGCAGGGCTTGCGATGGTGTCTGATGCCCTGGATTCTTATTCCCTGCCGATTGCGGCGGCCGGTGGTATCGTGCTCATCGTTCTTGGCATCCGCGATCTTATGACGCCGCCGGCAGAGGCGGTGGAAGTCGGCGCCCGCAATTTTTTCCGGACCATCGTATCAACCTTCCTGCTGGCAATTTCCAATCCCGGCGCATTTCTGTCCTTCGGAGGCCTCTTTGCGGGGCTAGGCTTGGTGAACGGCAATACGGTGACGGAGACCGCAGCGATCGTCATCGGTGTGTTCTTCGGCGCGATGGCGTGGTGGACGGCGTTGAGCGCGGCGGTCAATCTCGCCCGCGACAGGATTTCAAGCGATCTGACGCTGCTGATCCGACGCATCTCCGGCGGCCTGATTATCGCCTTCGGTGTCGTCGTGCTCGGCTATGCCGCGACGTTGCTGTAACGGGCTTTCATCGCTGATGATCGAGGCGATGCGCGGGATCGGCGGGTACGCTTTCCTAATCCCGCTTTATGCTCATCAGCACGTCCCACATGTCCGCGCCTGTCTCGAACACGCTGGCGTTGGCGGTAAAGCTCTGCTTGGCTTGGAGCAGGTCAGTCAGCTCGCCGGCCGGATCGACTTCGCCATCGGTCTGGCTGACGATCGCCTGAACGCCATTCGGGGAGAGGGATTGCAGGCGGGTATTCAGCGCCTGGTAGCCGGGCGTACTGACGTTCGCGGCGTTATTGGCGATAGCGCTTAGGCGTGTCGTCTGCGCCAGCATTCCCGAAAGAGCGGTACTCGTGATGCCTGATATGCTCATCGGTCCTATCCCTGAAAAATTGGATGGAGCCTTTCTACAGGCAGGAGCTTAGGGAATGCTGAAGGGGCTGGGTTAGCGAAGAGCTGCGAGCAGGCGCGCATTATCGCGGTTTCTGTATTGTATTGGCACAGAACTCAGCCGACAGCGACTGCTTTTAGGCGGAACCGGCCGACCGTGGGTTTCGGCATTCCCTTCATACCAAAGGATGCGGCCACTCGCGTGAGACGAGAGCTTTCAATCTGGCAGTGAAGGTAAAGATGTGCCATATTCGCGCTTAGGACGACTGCCTACACTGGGGCAGACGCCAGAGCGAGCATTTTATCGCTAGCCTTCGACGCTTCGATGGCGGGGACGCCTGTCGCTACCTTATGGCGACTAATCAGAGCTGCATTCACATACCCAGTATATCCCGCTGTGCCGGCCGCCGCGCCGCGCAGTTTCACAAACTCAGATCGTCGCAGACATGAGGGTGCACCCTTATGCTGTGAGAAGACAATCGCGATTTAGACCAAGTGAAACGGAGGGTATAATCATGAGTAGCACGAGAAATCTTTGCCTTGGTTTGCTGGCATCCGCGTTCGCCACCGCGCTGGGTGCGCCGACAGTCGCACAGCAGCAGCCAAAACCTAACATCCTTGTCATCATGGGCGACGATATTGGCTGGTTCAACCTTGGCGCCTATCACCGGGGAATCATGTCCGGGAAGACACCCAACCTCGACAAGCTGGCGTCCGAAGGCATGATGTTCACCGACTATTATGCAGAGGCGAGTTGCACTGCCGGCCGGGCGAGTTTCATCACCGGAGAAATTCCGTTGCGTACCGGCCTGACGACTGTTGGTCAGGCAGGCGCAGATGTCGGCATGCCTGACAAGGCGGTAACCCTAGCCGCCGTTCTCAAGAACGAGGGATATGCCACCGGTCAGTTCGGCAAGAACCATCTTGGCGACTTGAACAAGTATCTGCCGACACTGCATGGCTTCGATGAGTTCTTTGGCTATCTCTATCACCTCGATGCGATGTCAGACCCCTATTGGTATTCGTTTCCGAATGATCAATCGTACCGGGATAAAGTCGGGCCGCGTAATTTGGTCCACACCTTTGCAATGGACACGGACGATACGACGGAGCAGCCGCGCTGGGGCAAGATCGGCAAGCAGAGGATCGTGGACGAGGGTCCCCTGGCGCCATATCCCGACATGTCCAACGTGCCGAACATGCATGACGTCATGCCCAAGGCCAAGTACGACATGGGCACGTTCGACGAAGTGCTGGTCAAGGCTTCGTGCGACTTCATGGACAAAGCCAAGACTGACGCCAAGCCGTTTTTCGTCTGGCACAACACGACACGCATGCACGTCTGGACTTTTCTGTCGCCCAAATACCAAGCCCTCATGAACAGCGATTCCAACTATGGCCTTGAGGAAGCCGGAGTGGCGCAGCTTGATGACAACGTCGGCGCTCTTCTCAAATGCGTGGAAGATGCGGGCGAGAGCGACAACACCATCGTCGTTTTCACGACCGACAATGGGGCGGAGGTGTTTACCTGGCCCGATGGTGGCATGACCCCGTTCAAGGGCACCAAGGGTACCGTGATGGAAGGTGGCTTCCGCGCACCGGCCATCATTCGCTGGCCGGGCAAGGTCAGGCCGGGTACCGTCGAGAACGGCATATTTTCGGCCCTGGATTGGTTCCCGACGTTGGCGGCCGCCGCTGGCAACACCGAGATCACCGACCAGCTGCTTAAAGGTGTGAAGCTGGGCGACACGACCTACAAGAACCATCTTGATGGCTACAATCAGATGGACCTGTTGTTGGGCAAATCACCATCCGCACGGCATGAGTTTTTCTACTTCGCTGGCCCTGCTCTTGGGGCAGTTCGGATCGATAACTTCAAGTTCCAGTTCTTGCAGCAGCCGCAGGGCTGGCCCGGTGGAAAGGTAACGACGGACATGCCCACCATGGTCAATATCCGTCAGGATCCCTTCGAGAGGACACCATCGATTGGCGAGCAAAGCCTCAATGACCTCGGTGGAGGTTACATGAATGACTTCTTTGCCCGCGAGTTCTGGCGCTTCGTCAGCGTCCAGCAGGAAGTCGGGAAACTTGCCCTCACCGCGGTCGACTACCCGCCGATGCAGGACCCGGCTTCCTTCAATCTCGATGCTGTGAAAAGGCAGATCGACGCGGCCATCCGGAACAAGCCGGGCAACTAGTCGAGTGCGGTAAAGTCCAAGGGCGGCCCGGAAGGGCTGCCCTTTGTTCATGGCGCAGGCCTCTCCGTCTATTGCCAGTTATCCCAGCCGTAGCGAACCACGCCCACCATCGGACCG
Source organism: Rhizobium sp. SVR5-2C (assembly GCF_056755115.1). Classification (NCBI taxonomy): domain Bacteria; kingdom Pseudomonadati; phylum Pseudomonadota; class Alphaproteobacteria; order Hyphomicrobiales; family Rhizobiaceae; genus Rhizobium; species Rhizobium sp. SVR5-2C. Next base: position 24,115 of record NZ_JBNDHT010000012.1, read on the forward strand.
CCGCCGGCGAATACGCCGCGAACGGGATCCCATCCATCGGCCTCATAGCCGCTCTTGACGCCGCCGACACGAGGGTCGCCGTCGATCCAGTCCCAGAGCGGGCCGCCCGACCAGCCGCCGGCGAAGGCGGTGGAATAATCGACCTCCAGTTCCAGGCTGTCGTTGTCGTCGCCATCGATATCCTCGATGTCAATGTTGACGTCCATCACCGGATCCTGTCCACCCATATAGACTGAGGGATAGCCGATGCTGAGCCAGCGACGGTCGTAATACTTGTCCTCGTCGCCGAAGGACTGCGAGCCCATCCAGCCGACACGCTCGCCGAGCGGGGTATAGAGGCGGCAGATGACATAATCGAGACCGTAGGGATCCTCATGCGGCCGATATCCGTGGACCGATTGCACGTAGGAGCGTCCATACGGCTCGAGGCCGCTGACGTAGCCGGGCGAAAAGCGCATCCACCAACCTTCCGGCGGATGATCCCACGGCATCAGGTGGCTCGCAGTCAACATCAGATTTGGTCCAACCAGCGTACCCGTTCCCCAGCCGAGAGGCCGATCGAAACTGGTTCCGTGACCATACTCGACGCGGCCGACGGTAGAATAGGGATAGAGGCAGGGCGGCAGTTCCGATCGGCTCAACGTCTTCATCACCGGCAGCCCAAGAAGCAGGAGTGTGGTGGCACGAGGGAAGGCCATGGCGTTGGGCCGGCGGGCGCGGGGCCGAAATGGTATGAGGGGCGGCAGATGGGTGAGCGTTGTCCACGCGGGGCGATAACCCTCGATGATCCCCGCTGTCGGCATCTTGAGCGCGGTGATTGGCTCCAGCACGGCATCTTTCCCGCTCTGTCCCTCGCAGGCTTTGCCGGCGGCCTGTTCGGTCAGGATCGCTTTCTCGATATCGTCGGGGAAGGGCTCCGTCGCTGGCTGGTCGGGGAGTGCCCACAATTCCATAGCGTCCATCGTACTCTCCTCTCCTGTTCGAGCACTCAGAATATGAAAACATGCTAATGTTTTAAAGGCAATCTGGGGGCGATGCCTTGGCAATCTTCCAGTCGAGGTTTACCATCTGTTCTGCAGATGGAGGCTCGCATGTCTTCAAGCTTCACTGTTCACGATGCGGCTGGATACGAACAGCTCATGGGACGCTGGAGCCAGAAGCTCGCGCTTCCATTCATAGAGTTTGCGGGCCTTGGCGATGGCGAGAAGATACTTGACGTCGGCTGCGGCATCGGCAGCCTGACCTTCGCGCTCGACCGAGCCGCCAGTCTCGGCGAGATCACCGCGATCGACTATTCGCCCGTCTTCGTCGAGGAGACAATTCGGCGCAACACCAGCCCTCGCATTAAGATCAGCCAGGCGGATGCCTGCTCCTTGCCGTTCGAAGACGGCACCTTCGACCGTGCTTTGGCGCTGCTCGTCCTACATTTCGTGCCCGAGGCCGATAAGGCGGTGGCGGAGATGGGCCGCGTCGTGCGGCCCGGCGGCACGGTGGCGGCAGCCGTCTGGGATCATCTCGGCGGCATGCCGGTCATGCGCATGATGGTCGACACGGTGGCGGCACTCAGCGAGGCCGGGCGCCAGCTACGCAGTCGCTATTGCTTTCAGCCGATGATGCAGCCGGGCGAAATGAAGCGGGCTTTTGTCGAGCAAGGCCTCTTGGACGTTGCGGAAACACAGCTGCTGATCCGCATGGACTACCAGAACTTCGCTGACTTCTGGGCACCTATCGCTGCGGGCGAAGGGCCTCTCGGTCAATATATGACGACGCTCGGCGCCTCGGAGCGAGCCCGCATCGATGCCGCCATCCGCGACGCCTACGAGGCCGGGCGACCGGACGGCCCGCGATCCTTTGCCAATGTCGCCTGGGCCTGCCGAGGCATTGTTCCCTGAGGCCCAAGCAACTCGTATGCGAAGGGCCGCTACAGCAGACTGTCATTGCTGTGCCGGCTGGAACAGTTCGACGAAATTCCCGGAAGGATCGACCAGCAAGATTTGAGCGCCTCCGGGCCCTTTGACGATGTCGTTCCGGAAACGGACGCCAGCAGCGCGCAGCCGCGCTACGGTGGCAGGCAAATCGTCAACGATGAGATGAATGCGATTCCAGCCGCCCGGCTTTGGCTGTTCGCCATCCGGCATAGACCGTCCCGCCGAGCTTGTCGGCCCGCTTAAGAGGAGCCGTAAATTCCCCAACCGCACATCCGCGAAGGCCGGAGCATAGTTCGTCAGAAGCGAGAAGCCGAGGTGGCTCGTATACCATGCGATGGCGGCCTCCACATCATCGACCATGTAGCGGACATTGACGGTGGTTTCCGGCATTGTTCTCACTCCCGCACTCATGGGCACGTTCAGGCTGACCCGCGGCCGTCATGCACACGCCACTACTTTTACCACACCTGAGGCACGGCCGATCGAAAAAAGCGAGGTGAGATTTGCAGGAGCCCCTTCTCCCCGGGCAGGGAGAAGGGGATCTTCAGGTTATTCGGCAGCCTCGGCGTAGCTCTCCACCGGCGGGCAGGTGCAGAGTAGGTTGCGGTCGCCATAGACGTTGTCGACGCGGTTGACCGGCGACCAGTATTTGTCGACGCGGAAGGCACCTGGCGGGAAGCAGGCCTGTTCGCGCGAGTAGGGGCGGTCCCATTCGCCGACCAGGTCTTCGACCGTGTGCGGGGCATTCTTCAGCGGGTTGTTCGCCTTGTCGGAGCGGCCCTCCTCGATGTCGCGGGCTTCCTGGCGGATCGCCAGCATCGCCTCGCAAAAGCGGTCGAGTTCGGCCTTGGTTTCCGATTCAGTCGGCTCGATCATCAACGTGCCGGCAACTGGCCAGCTCATGGTCGGTGCGTGGAAGCCGCAGTCGATCAGGCGCTTGGCGACGTCGTCGACGGTGACGCCGGCGCTGTCGACTAGCGGGCGCGTGTCGATGATGCATTCATGCGCCACGCGGCCAGCTTCGGACTTGTAGAGCACATCGTAGGCGCCCTTGAGGCGGGCGGCGATGTAGTTGGCGTTGAGGATCGCGACCTTGGTCGCCTGCGTCAGGCCTTCGCCGCCCATCATCAGGCAGTAGCTCCACGAGATCGGCAGGATCGAGGCGGAGCCGAAGGCTGCCGCCGAGACCGCACCGGAGCGACCGTCGGCTTCCGGATGGCCGGGGAGATAAGGTGCCAGATGCGCCTTGACGCCGATCGGCCCCATGCCCGGACCGCCGCCGCCGTGCGGAATGCAGAAGGTCTTGTGAAGGTTGAGGTGGGAAACGTCCGAGCCGATGTCACCGGGACGGGACAGGCCGACCATGGCGTTCATGTTGGCGCCGTCGAGATAAACCTGGCCGCCGTGGCTATGGACGATGTCGCAGATTTCCCTGACGGTCTCCTCGAAGACGCCGTGCGTCGACGGGTAGGTGATCATGCAGCAGGAGAGGCTTTCCGAATACTGCTCCGCCTTGGCACGGAAGTCATCCATGTCGATGTCGCCGTTGTCGCGAACCTTGACCACAACCACCTTCATGCCGGCCATCTGCGCAGAGGCGGGGTTGGTGCCGTGTGCCGAGGTCGGGATGAGGCAGACATCGCGATGAGTATCGCCATTCGCCAGGTGATAATTGCGGATCGTCAAGAGGCCGGCATATTCGCCCTGCGCGCCGGAATTCGGCTGCATCGAGAAGGCGTCGTAGCCGGTCACTGCGCAAAGCTTGTCGATGAGATCGTCGATCATCTCGCGGTAGCCCAGCGCTTGGTCGGCCGGCACGAAAGGATGGATGTCGGAAAATTCCGGCCAGGTGATCGGCAGCATTTCCGCCGTCGCGTTCAGCTTCATCGTGCAGGAGCCGAGCGGGATCATCGCCCGGTCGAGCGCCAGGTCGCGATCCGAAAGCCGGCGGATGTAGCGAGTCATTTCGCTTTCGGCACGGTTCATGTGGAAGATCGGATGCGTCAGGTAATCGCTGGTCCGCAGCAGGTCCTTCGGCAGACGGTAGCCCGGCTCGAAATCGGCGATCGCGAAGTTACCACCGAAGGCGCGCCAGACGGCCTCAAGTGTCGCGGGACGGGTGCGCTCGTCGAGGCTCATGCCGATCTTCGTGTCGCCGACCTTGCGAAGGTTGACGCCTTCCGCGATGGCGGCACGCAGGATGAGGCCCTGCATATGGCCGACGTCCACGGTGAACGTGTCGAAAAAGGTTTCCGGCTCGACCGTGTAGCCGAGCTTTTCGAGGCCCTTCGCCATCAGCACCGCCTTCTGGTGGACCTGCTGGGCAATCGCCTTGATGCCCTTCGGACCATGGAAGACGGCATACATGGAGGCCATCACGGCCAGCAGCACCTGCGCGGTGCAGATGTTCGACGTCGCCTTTTCGCGGCGGATGTGCTGCTCGCGGGTCTGCAGCGACAGACGATAGGCGCGGTTGCCGCGCGCATCGACGGAGACGCCGACGAGACGGCCGGGCATGGAGCGCTTGATGGCGTCCTTGACGGACATGTAGGCCGCATGCGGGCCGCCATAGCCGACCGGAACGCCGAAGCGCTGCGAGGAGCCGATGGCGATATCGGCGCCCATTTCGCCCGGCGACTTCAGGAGTGTCAGGGCCAGGATATCGGCTGCAACGACAGCGATCGCGCCAGTCTGGTGCAGGCGGGCGATCAGGCCGGAGAAATCATGCACATGGCCGTGCGTGCCCGGATACTGGAAGATCGCGCCGAAGACTTCGGTCGGGTCGAGATCGGTGAAAGGGTTGCCGACGATGACGGTCCAGCCGAGCGGCTCAGCGCGGGTGCGGATGAGCGCGATCGTCTGCGGATGGCAGTCGGCATCGACGAAGAAGGCCTTTGCCTTCGACTTGGAGACGCGTTCGGCCATAGCCATGGCTTCGGCGGCGGCCGTGGCCTCGTCGAGCAGCGAGGCATTGGCGACGTCGAGGCCGGTGAGGTCGCAGATCATCGTCTGGTAATTCAGCAGCGCCTCGAGGCGGCCCTGGCTGATTTCAGGCTGGTAGGGTGTGTAGGCCGTGTACCAGGCCGGGTTTTCGAGGATGGTGCGCTGGATGACCGGCGGCGTGATCGTGCCGTAATAGCCCTGGCCGATCAGCGAGGTCAGCACCTTGTTCTTGTTGGCGGTCTCGCGCAGCTTGTCGAGCGCCTCGCGCTCCGTCATCGGGGCGCCCCAGGTCAGCGGCTGCTTCTGGCGGATGGAGGGCGGTACCGTCGCATCAATCAAGGCATTGAGGCTGCCGTAGCCGATGACCTTCAGCATGTCAGCCATTTCAGCCGGCGAGGGGCCGATATGGCGGCGATTGGCGAAGTCGTAGGGCTGGTAGTCCGTGAACTGGAATTCCGTGGGCGTCGTCATTACGCGGTGAGCTCCTTGTAGGCCGCCTCTTCGAGGAGGCCATCTGCATCGGCCGGGTTCTTGAGCTTCAGCTTGAAGAACCAGCCGGCACCCTGCGGGTCGGAATTGACCAGCGACGGATCGGCGGTAATTGCCGGATTGACTTCGGTGATCTCGCCATCGAGCGGACAATAAACGTCGGAAGCAGCCTTTACGGATTCGACCGTTGCGGCGGCATCATTCTTGGAGAAGCTGCTGCCTACTTCCGGCAGTTCGACGAAAACGAGGTCGCCGAGTTGATCGACGGCATAGCTCGTGATCCCGACCGTCGCAACGCCGCCTTCAATCTTCAGCCACTCGTGTTCTTCGGTAAATTTCAGCATGGTTCGTCCTCTCTGGAAAAACTATTAGCGTTTATAGGTCGGCGTGATGAAGGGAAGCGCGCTGACGGTGAGGGGCAGGTACTTGCCGCGCACCTCGGCGTAAATCTGAGTTCCCGCGGCAGAATGCGAAACCGGCACGTAGCCCATGGCAACCGGACCTTCGACACTGGGGCCGAAGCCGCCCGAGGTGACTTCGCCGATTTCGGTCTTGCCTTCGGCATCCGCGTAAAGCTTTGAGTGGCCGCGCACCGGCGCCTTGCCCTCGGGCTTCAGGCCGACGCGGCGGCGCTTGGCGCCATTGTCGAGTTCGGAAAGAATGCGTTCGGCACCCGGAAAACCGCCGGCGCGGGCTCCGCCCGTCCTGCGGGCCTTCTGCATGGCCCATTCGAGCGCGGCCTCGATCGGCGTAGTCGTCGTGTCAATGTCGTTGCCATAGAGGCAGAGACCGGCTTCCAGCCGGAGTGAATCGCGGGCTCCGAGGCCGATCGGCTGCACGTCCGGATGCTCGAGCAGCCGTTTGGCGATATCTTCGGCCATCTCCTGCGGCACCGAGATTTCGTAGCCGTCTTCGCCGGTGTAGCCGGAGCGGGACACAAGACAGGAGACATCGTGCAGGCGGCAATGGCGCACGTCCATGAACTTCATCGAGGCGACGTCGGCCCAGAGTTCGGCGAGCACATCGACTGCGTGCGGCCCCTGAAGAGCGATCAGTGCCCGATCGAGCACGGTAATGTCGCAGCGGTCGCCGATATGCTTCCGCAGATGCGCGACGTCGACCTCCTTGCAGGCGGCGTTGACCACGACGAAGAGGTGGTCGTCGAGATGGGCGATCATCAGGTCGTCGAGGATGCCGCCGTTCTCGTCGGTGAAGAAGCCGTAACGCTGGCGCCCTTCAGCGAGACCGAGGATGTCCACAGGGACGAGGCTTTCGAGCGCGAGCGCGGCGTCTTCGTATTTGCCGGATTTCGCTTTCACGATGACCTGTCCCATGTGCGAGACATCGAACAGGCCGCCTGAGGTGCGCGTCTGCAGGTGTTCCTTCATGACGCCGGCCGGATATTGCACCGGCATCTCGTAGCCTGCGAAGGGGACCATGCGGGCGCCGAGCGAAAGATGCAGCGCGTGAAGCGGAGTTTTCTTGAGGGCAGCAGTATCGTCCAATGACGCCTCCGGGGTTTGCGCGTGGAATCCCAAGCGCGGGCTCAAATCTGCAGGCACCGCCGCGCCCGTCTTTCGAGCCCCCTCTGTCCCTGTGCCTGAGATTGCTATCCCTTCGGCGAGCGTTTCGAGAACGCTTCTCTCCAGAGTTCCGTCTGCCCCTTGTGGTCCTTTTGCCTGAGAGTTTCCGGGGCGGTTGCTCCTTCGGCACCGGTCGCTAGCGGACCGGATTCTCCCAACAAGGTCGCCGCAATTATCCGGCGGAGCGGGTTGTTGGCAAGGGGGAATGTCGCCACCGAGCAAATTTTTGTCGCGCTTTCCGTGGGGCAGCGTCTGATCTGCGGCAAAACGCTTTTGCTTTTCGCCGGTAAAGTGGTTAATCGCAAAGTCGCCGAGGGGATTTGATGACGGACAGGAGCCGAAGAGCTGGGATGCTGACGCGCGTAGTCTGCGCGTTGAGCCTGCTTTTGCTCGGCCTTGCGCATCAGGCTCCGCGGGTTTCGTCCGAGCCCGCTTATAACGGCGCCGAATATGCCCTGCCGGACGGCTCGTATGCCTCGCTCTGCGTGACGGTTACCGACACTGACGGCAAGACCGTTCCACCGAAGCCGAATTGTGAAGTCTGCCATCTCGCGGCTTCCGTCATTCTGCCGGGGCCCGATTCCGGCTCGTGGCTGAATCTCGAATTTGCCTCGCTGCATAACCCGCCGGTTGAGGCGCATGTGACTATCGGCACGCGTGCCGTCGAACAGCCGAAATCCAGGGGGCCCCCGGTTCTGGTCTGATCTCCAGCCATGACCGAAATGACATTATAGTGCTGGTGCGCCAAGGTTTGTGGGCGATACCGGCGAGGAGATATCCAATGAAGACAATCAAAGCACTCGGCGGCGTCGCGCTGCTTTCCGCTACCACGTTCACCGCCGCGCAGGCACATGTGACTTTCCTCGATCCGCAGGCGCCGCAAGAGAAGACGATTCTTGCCACGCTGCAGGTCTCGCATGGATGCGACGGCAAGGCGACGAACGAGGTACGGGTCAAACTGCCCGAAGGGTTCGTGTTCGCAAAGCCGCAGCCAAAGGCGGGCTGGGAACTCGAGATCGTCAAGGGCGACTACAAGAAGAGTTACGACAATCACGGCACCGCAATGACATCCGGCGCTGTCGAGATCCGCTGGAAAGGCGGCAATCTCTCCGACGATTTCTACGACACCTTCGTCATTCAGGGTAAGATCTCTGGCGTCGAAGGCGGGACGTCGCTCGCTTTTCCGGTCACCCAGCTTTGTGGCGATGCCGTAGCAGCTTGGGATGAGGTCGCCAAGGAAGGCGGCGATCCGCACAAGCTCAAAAGCCCGGCGCCGGTGCTGACGGTCGTTGCAGGCGCAGAACATGATCACGGCCATGATGATATGGCTGGCATGGATATGAGCGGCATGGGAGGTGACACGGTAACGCTCGGCGATCTCCAGATTTCCGGCGCTTTTGCAAAGGCGATGCTCCCCGGTCAGCCGGTCGGCGGCGGCTTCTTCACCGTCAAGAACAACGGCAAGACCGACGACAGGCTCGTTTCGATCTCATCTCCCAATGCGGGCGAAGTTGAACTGCACGAGATGGCGATGCAGGACAATGTCATGAAGATGCGGGAGCTGAAGGACGGGATTCCCGTGCCGGCTGGCGGGACCGTGACGCTCGCGCCGGGAGGCCTGCACCTGATGTTCCAGAAGGTCAAGGCGCCGTTCAAGCAGGGCGACAGCGTGCCCGTGACGCTGACCTTCGAGAAAGCCGGCAAGGTCGATCTGACGTTGAAGGTGCTTTCGGCTCAGGGCAAGTAATCAGGCGGAAGCCCGCGGCATGGGTCGCGGGCTTTTTTCTTCCCCGGCGACGGAATTCAGGAATCTTCGTAGGATTTCAGAGCCTGCCGTAAACCGGCCTGCGGCTGCTTGTTGCCACTCGTCATGAGGTCGAGAGCGATCTCGGTCGATTGGATGATGTTCTGGGTTTCCTCGACTTCATCCGCCGCCGTGCCCTTGAGCTGGCGATCGGCGATACGGCGCGCATCCTTGGCCGCAACGCTCGCCGGCACGCGGGGAGCGATCCTCAGCGTCTCGAAAGCGGCAGCGGCGGTGCTCGCGGATATGGTAATGACCTGTGCCATACTGATATGGTACAGGCCTTTTGTTTGTGTCCGGCTAAAGAAATTAATAGCATTTTACAGAACTGCAGATCTTTTCTTGCCGATCGGAATCCATGGATTTGTGACGTAAGGCGAACGTATGATTCAGGCTTTTCTTGTGGGCGCCGGCGGCGCCATCGGTTCGCTTCTGAGATATTATGTCGGCCAGTGGTCCCTTCGGCTCATGGGACCGAACTTTCCATGGGGCACGCTGATCATCAACGTCGTGGGATGCTTTGCCATCGGCGTTCTTGCTGAAATGATCGCCCGCAGGTTCAACGCCTCTGTCGAACTGAGGCTTTTGCTCATCACCGGCTTTCTCGGCGGCTTCACGACCTTCTCGGCCTTTTCGCTCGACGCGATTTCGCTCTTCGAGCGCGGCGAGGCTGTCTCCGGCTGGCTCTACATCGCCGCAAGCGTCGGGTTTTCGATGGCCGCTGTCATGGCTGGACTCGCCGCGGCGCGCGCTTTGATCTGAAAGGCGGTTTCCGTGTGGACAAAAATGCTCTAAAGCCACGGGCAAAGGCCGCGTTCGGCGCAGGCATCCCATTTCCGGAAAGAAAAGAAAAATGGCCGGTATTGAACATATCACGGTGGAATCCGACGAGGCGGGCATGCGGCTCGATCGCTGGTTCAAGATTCATTATCCGGGTCTCGGCTTCGGCCCGCTGCAGAAACTCATGCGCTCGGGACAGGTCCGCGTGGATGGCGGCCGGGTGAAGACGGATGCCCGCGTGCAGCCGGGGCAGGTGGTGCGCGTGCCGCCGCTCGACGTCGATGCGAAGAAGAGCGGACCGATCGCCAATCACGATCTGAAGCATGGGGGCGACTACGAGCTTCTGCAGCGCATGGTGCTGCATGAGGACGACAAGGTGATCGTACTGAACAAGCCGGCCGGTCTTGCCGTGCAGGGCGGCTCCGGCGTGACGCGCAATATCGACAAGATGCTCGAAGCCTGGACGAGCCCCAAGGGCGAGAAGCCGCGGCTGGTGCATCGCCTCGACCGCGATACCTCCGGCGTACTCGTGATCGCCCGCACGCGCGGAGCGGCGCAGAAGCTCACTGCGGCCTTCCGTGAGCGGGATACCAAGAAGACCTACTGGTCGCTGGTGAAGGGTGTGCCGCGCAAGCACGAGGACAAGATCTCCACCTGGCTGGTGAAGGAAGCGACCGCCGACGGCGATCGCATGCGCGTTGCCAAACATGGTGAGGATGGCGCCGATCACGCCGTTTCCTATTATCGCGTCGTCGAGACTGCCGCTCAGAACCTCGCCTGGCTGGAAATGGAACCCTATACCGGGCGCACGCACCAGCTTCGTGTGCATGCGCTCCATATCGGCCACCCGATTATCGGCGACCCCAAATATTTCATCGAAGATCCGAACTGGGACTTCCCCGGTGGCATACAGAAGCGGCTGCACCTGCATGCGCGCAAGATCGACATTCCGCATCCCTCCGGCGGGCGCCTGCGCGTTACTGCGCCGCTGCCGCCACACATGGTCCAGACATGGAATCTGCTCGGCCTCGATCTTGCCGGTGCGGAGAGGGAAGACGAAGAATGAAACTTGCTCTTTTCGATTGCGACGGCACGCTGGTCGATAGTGCCGCTCTCATCCATGAGGTTATGGCGCGTACCTTCGTGCATTTCGGCCATCCCCGGCCCGAGGTCGCCAGCACCAAGTCGATCATCGGCCTGACGCTCGATATCGCCATTGCTCGCATGCAAGGCAAGCCGCATGTCGACGACGAGGCCGCTGCCATGACTGCGCACTATAAGTCGATCTATATGGATGTCCGTCAGCAGCCGGGCATGGACGTTCCGCTGTTCGCCGGCATAAGGCCGATGATCGAGGCGCTGACCCAGAGGGAAGACATCCTGATAGGCGCTGTCACGGGGAAATCCCGCCGTGGCCTCGTGAACATTCTCGAAACCCACGGCTTCGCGCCACATTTCATCGTCTCGCGCACAGCCGACGATTGTCCGTCCAAACCGCATCCGGCGATGGTGACCGAATGCTGCGACGAGGCCGGCATGAGCCCGGCCGACGCCATTGTCGTCGGCGACGCTATTTACGACATGCAGATGGCAAAGGCTGCAGGTGCGAAGGCAATCGGTGTATCCTGGGGATATGCGAGTGTTGTCGATCTGATCGCCAGTGGCGCTGATGCCATCGCCTACCATCCGAATGACGTGCTTTCCAATTTTTGAGGTGACGCTATGCGCGACCTGCTGGACGACCTATCCGAGGGCCTGAGCCATCCTGATCCGATCCGCCGTGCGCAGATCCAGATGAAGAAGCCGCTTCCGGCTCGCTTCTACGAAAGCGCGGCGGTTGCCGAGCGGGGTGATGAGGGTTTCGCAATCGAGCTCGACGGCAAGGTCGTGCGCACCCCGGCCAGGCAGGTACTGGCAGTGCCGGTTCGGGCGTTGGCGGATCTCATCGCCGCCGAATGGGATGCGCAGGCGGAGGTCATCGATCCGGTGACCATGCCGGTGACTCGTCTCGTCAACACCGCGCTGGACGGCGTTGCCAACGACCCACAGGCTGTCTTTGAAGATATCTTGCGTTTCTCCACGAGCGATCTTCTCTGCTATCGCGCCGAGAGTCCCGAAGCTCTGGTACAGCGCCAGACCGAGCGTTGGGATCCTGTTCTCGATTGGGCGGGGAACGATCTCGGCGCGCGTTTCATCCTGATCGAAGGCGTCATGCACCACGAACAGCCCCGCGAGGCCATCGCCGCGCTTGGGGTCACCCTGCGGAGGCATGACAGTCCGCTCGTGCTTGCCGCGCTCCACACCATGACGACGCTCACAGGGTCAGCAATACTTGCACTCGCCTTCGCTGAACGCCACCTGACGACTGAGGAAGTCTGGTCGCTTGCGCATCTCGACGAGGACTGGACGATCGAGCATTGGGGCAGCGACGAGGAGGCCGAGTTACGCCGCGCCAAGCGCTTTGATGAGTTCAAGGCTGCGGCGGATGTTTTTTTGGCGCTAAGGGCCTGAAAGACATTGCTTTGCGGACCGTTATGACGAAATCTGCGACTCCAATTGGGGAGCGCGGAATTTCGGGATGAGACGGTTGAGGTCGTGTTTTTGTCAGCTGATGCTGATTTGCGCCACGCTGACGGCCTGTGCGAGCTGGTTCTCCAGCGAACCGCCCGGTCCCATCTACGATGTTCGCAGCGCCGTCGTTCTAGGCGGCCCCGAGGTATCGCGAGAATTGCTCTCGGGTATCGGCGATCGCATAAATTCCGCCATCAATGCGACGGTTCGCACCGAGGTCTATCCGCGCGTCGTGCTGACAATTCGCGTCGCTTCCGTCCAAAAGGCGGTCGGTTTCGATCGGAACCGAAACGTTGCCAAGATGAGGATCGACGCTGCTTCCGTGGACGATGGTTCGGTCATCGCCGTCAGCGCTTTCGAGGTTACGAGCACCGCAAACGATGAGAGGATGGTTGATCAGATCCTCGCGGAAGATGTCGCCGCGCGCATCCGTTCGGCCTTCCAGCTCACGGCCGGCGGCGCTTGAAATCATGCCGCAATTTCTGCGGCGAGGGGAGATTCATGAAGGAAGTTCTCGAAGAGCTCGAGCGGCGCCGTGAGATTGCCCGGCAAGGCGGCGGCCACGCGCGCATCGAAGCGCAGCACAAGCGTGGCAAGCTGACGGCGCGTGAGCGCATCGACCTCTTTCTCGATGAGGGCTCGTTTGAGGAGTTCGACATGTTCGTCGAGCACCGGTCGACGGCTTTCGGCATGGACAAGAGCCGTATCGCCGGCGATGGCGTCGTCACCGGCTGGGGAACGGTCAACGGGCGGACCGTCTTCGTCTTCGCCAAGGATTTCACCGTCTTCGGCGGCTCGCTTTCCGAGGCGCATGCCGAGAAGATCATGAAGGTGCAGGACATGGCGCTCAAGAACCGGGCGCCGATCGTCGGGATCTATGACGCGGGCGGTGCGCGCATTCAGGAAGGCGTTGCGGCGCTCGGCGGCTATGCCGAGGTCTTCCAGCGCAATGTGCTCGCCTCCGGCGTCATTCCGCAGATTTCGGTGATCATGGGGCCGTGCGCGGGCGGTGACGTCTATTCGCCTGCCATGACCGATTTCATCTTCATGGTGCGCGACACCTCCTACATGTTCGTCACCGGCCCTGACGTCGTGAAGACCGTCACCAACGAAACCGTGACGTCCGAGGAACTTGGCGGCGCGACCGTCCATACAACGCGCTCATCGATCGCCGACGGCGCCTATGACAACGATGTCGATACGCTGCTGCAGGTTCGTCGCCTTGTGGATTTCCTGCCTCTGTCGAATACCTCGCCGGTGCCGGAGATCGAATGTTACCAGTCGGTGACCGGTGCGGACATGTCGCTGGACACGCTCGTCCCGGCCAATGCCAACAAGCCGTATGACATCAAGGAACTGATCAACAAGGTTGCCGACGAAGGCGATTTCTTCGAGATTCAAGCCAGCTTTGCCAAGAATATCGTCTGCGGTTTCGGACGCATCGAAGGTTCGACTGTCGGCTTTGTGGCCAACCAGCCGATGGTGCTCGCCGGCGTGCTCGACAGCGATGCGTCGCGCAAGGCGGCACGTTTCGTTCGCTTCTGCGACTGCTTCAATATTCCGATCGTCACCTTTGTCGATGTCCCGGGCTTCCTGCCTGGTACGGCGCAGGAATATGGCGGGCTGATCAAGCATGGCGCAAAGCTGCTTTTTGCCTATGCGGAGGCCACGGTGCCGAAACTGACGGTCATTACCCGCAAGGCCTTCGGCGGGGCCTACGACGTCATGGCCTCCAAGCATCTGCGGGGTGACCTCAACTACGCCTGGCCGACCGCACAGATCGCCGTGATGGGGGCGAAGGGCGCTGTGGAAATCATCTTCCGCAAGGACATAGCCGATCCAGAAAAGATCGCCGCACATACCAAGATGTACGAAGACCGCTTCCTGTCGCCCTTCGTGGCTGCGGAGCGGGGCTATATCGATGAGGTGATCATGCCGCATTCGACAAGGCGGCGTTTGGCGCGGGGTCTGAAGATGCTTCGCAACAAGGATCTCTCGAATCCCTGGAAGAAACACGACAATATTCCACTCTGACGAATAAAATCGGCTCTGAGGTGTTTTAGGCGCAAAAGCGTCCGGGGGGCGCGGCTTAGACTTGATCGGAGAATTTGATGTTGGAATTCGAGCGCCTCGGGCAGTACCGGCCATATGCCCTTGCAGTTCTCAGGATTGTCACCGCGCTTCTGTTCATGGAACACGCAACGCAAAAGCTCTTCAATTTTCCGCCATGGCAATATGGTGAGATGACAACGCTGTTCACCGTTGCGGGCGTCATTGAGCTCATAGGCAGCATCTTCATCATTCTTGGGCTTTTCACCCGACCGGTTGCCTTCCTTCTGAGCGGCGAGATGGCCATCGCCTATTTCATGGAGCATCTGCCGATCAGCGTCTTTCCGGTCATCAACGAGGGCGACGGCGCCGTGCTTTTCTGCTTTATTTTCCTGTATCTGGTTTTTGCGGGGGGCGGCGCCTGGTCGCTGGACAGCCGCCGCGCCTGATATCGTCTGCTTGGGACTTGCGGCTTCAGGATACGAATTTCAGCCCTGCAATCCCCATCACGATCAGACCGATGCAAGCGAGCCGCGTGGGCGTTGCGGGATCACCGAGCAGCCAGATGCCCAGCAGCACCGTTCCGACGGTGCCGATGCCGGTCCAGACTGCATAGGCCGTCCCGACTGGCAAAGTTTTGACCGCAAGTCCAAGAAGGACCACGCTGATAATCATCGACACCGCCGTGAAAATTGTCGGCACGGGGCGTGTGAAGCCATCGGTATATTTCAAGCCGATTGCCCAACCACATTCAAAAAGACCTGCAAGAAACAACAGGAACCAAGCCATTTTGCTCTCCTTTAGCAAGAGCGAGGCCGTCCCCGCGACGTTTGCGCCAGGAAATCAGGCGCCGCAGTCGTCTGCGTCGATGCCTATATGCACAGTTTGACGGCTGGTTTCAAGTTGGGGATTGGCATAGCTGCCATGCCACCCGTTTCTTGCGTTCCTCAGGAAACAGGCAGGGCTCGATGACCCAGTTAGCCTGTACTCGTCTGTGATATGCTCTTTGCGCGGCGGCAGAGCCGGTCGAAGGTTTCGAGAAAACGCGACCGGTCTTTGGGACCGAAGGAGGCATTGTAACCTTTGCTCTCGCCAGTCTCGCGGAGATGCGCACCGAGATCGCGCATGGCGCTCGCCATGCCGATATTCGTTTCGTCGAAGACACGGCCGGACGGGCCGCAGACAAGCGAACCGGATGCGACACACCTGACCGCCAGCGGTACGTCTGCCGTCACCACGACGTCGCCCTTCGTTGCATGTTCCGCAATCCAGTTGTCGGCGGCATCGAAGGCATTGGAGACGATGACGTTATGAACCATCGGATCCCGCGACGGACGGAGCCCGGAATTGGCGACAAACGTCACTTCGATCCCGTGGCGTTCCGCGACTTTGAGAATTTCCGATTTCACGGGGCAAGCGTCTGCATCGACGTAGATCATGAATTTCAATCTGCTCTGGCTGGAAACGCTACGCGGCCTTGGCGGGCGCGTAGCGGCGGTTCGATCGGATCTAATAGTCCGACGGTTGCCCCTCGTTCAAGACGTCAGGCTTCCTTCAGCGTGCCTGCCTTTTTCGCCACCCAGGTTGCTATGACATCCATCAGCGTCGGGTTCAGGCAATCGTAGGGCGTGACGCCGAGTTCGTTCAAGCGGCTGCGCACGCCTGCCATCGCCGAAGGCGGCGTGCCCGATTCGATGATCGAGGAAACGAAGGCCGCAAATGTCGGCTCGGGCCAACCGCTTTCCTGAAAGCGTTCCGGGTGAATGAAGTCGAGACCTTTGAATGCGTGGTCCCGCTCCACCGGTCCGTACATGTGCACGCCGCATTCCTTGCAGGCATGGCGGCGGATCAGTGCGTCGGGATCGATGATCTTTAGCTTGTCGCCGTTTTCGAGAACGGTGACGTTCTCATGCGGCGTGACGGCGACGACGGAGAAGGCGGCGCCCTTGGGCTTCCAACATTTTGTGCAGCCGCAGGCGTGGTTATGGGCGATATTTCCCTTGATGGCGACTTTGACGGGACGGTCGGAGCAGGCACAGACGAGTGTCCCGCCGCTGAAATTCGCCTGTCCCGCCTTCACGCCGCCGTCGAGGGCGGGGTGTATCGATACTTGACCTGGCATGTTCAACTCCTCCTCCTGGCGCAGACCCCCTAAATCGGGATCGATTTAGGGAAAGGATCATGTGCAGATTCAAAGTGCTGCAGTCCCGTTTTGTGCGTCATCCATGACGCACGGTACTGCGCCTTCCCGCGGGCCGCCGGTCGAATGGAGCGACATTGAAGCCGCAGGCAAAGGGCACCTAACCTGCTTTTCGCACGGTGTCCGATGCCGCTTCTGTGTCGCATCGTTTTGCCGAAAGGCGTCTCGGCCCCTCGGCACTATACTTCATTCGAAGTCGCCTTGCCGCTATCCGATATTAGTAGAGCACCACGCTTCTGATGCTCTTGCCGGAATGCATGAGGTCGAAGCCCTTGTTGATGTCTTCGAGCGGCATCGTGTGGGTGATCATCGGGTCGATCTGGATCTTGCCTTCCATGTACCAGTCGACGATCTTCGGCACGTCGGTGCGGCCGCGCGCGCCGCCGAAGGCGGTGCCCATCCAGGTGCGGCCGGTGACCAGCTGGAAGGGGCGGGTGGAGATTTCCTGGCCGGCGCCGGCAACCCCGATGATCACCGACTTGCCCCAGCCGCGATGCGAGGCTTCCAGCGCCTGGCGCATGACCTTGGTGTTGCCGGTGCAGTCGAAGGTGTAGTCGGCACCGCCGATCTGATCGGCGCCGCGTTTCGTCATGTTGACGAGATAGGACACGATGTCTTCGCCAACCTCCTTCGGATTGACGAAATGCGTCATGCCGAAGCGTTCGCCCCATTCCTTCTTGTCGTTGTTGAGATCGACGCCGATGATCATGTCGGCGCCGGCAAGCCGCAGGCCCTGGATGACGTTGAGGCCGATACCGCCAAGTCCGAAGACGATGGCTGTCGCGCCCATTTCGACCTTGGCCGTATTGATGACAGCACCGATACCCGTTGTTACGCCGCAGCCGATGTAGCAGATCTTGTCGAAAGGCGCATCGGGATTGACCTTGGCGACGGCTATCTCCGGAAGAACCGTGTAGTTGGCGAAGGTCGAGCAGCCCATGTAGTGGTGGATCTTGTCCTTACCGATCGAAAAGCGTGACGTGCCGTCCGGCATCAGCCCCTGGCCCTGCGTTGAGCGGATCGCGGTGCAGAGGTTGGTCTTGCGGCTGAGGCATGACGGGCATTCGCGGCATTCGGGCGTATAGAGCGGAATGACATGATCGCCCTTCTTGACCGAGGTGACGCCCGGGCCCACATCGACAACGACGCCCGCGCCCTCGTGGCCAAGGATGGCGGGGAAGAGACCTTCCGGATCGGCGCCCGAAAGCGTGAAATCATCGGTATGGCAGATGCCGGTCGCCTTGACCTCGATCAGTACTTCGCCGGCCTTGGGGCCTTCGAGCTGCACTGTCATGACTTCCAGCGGTTTTCCTGCCTGAACGGCAACGGCGGCGCGAACGTCCATCTTATGGTCTCCCTATAGAGGATTTGTTTGCCGGACCTTGGCACGGCCAGAGAGGCACGCTCAAGCGAAAAGGGAATACGGCGCCGACATAATTGCGAAATCGGCTGGCCTGCGGCGCTTACTTTCCCCAAAGCGTCAAAAGAGCTTTTCGGCCGAGAATAGAACGGCATAGCCATGAATGGCGATCGCGGCGAAAAGCCCGAAGGCAACCAGTATTCGCTCGCCGTCCTTCATCTGGTCAAGCTTGTGGCGGGGCTTTACTGAGCTGGCACCGATCATGCTCAGCAAAATGAATACGGCGAGACCGGCCATGAGCATTTTCGCGGAAATTCCGAGTTCCCAACCGATCCACAGAATGAAGATCGTGGTGGCAAAGCTGGCCCAGATCAGAGAACGCCGAGTGGTGAAGACCTGGCGCAGGACCTGGCCGCCGTCGAATCTTTGCATCGGCAGAAGATTGAGCAGATTGAAACTGCCGAGGATGAGCAGGAAGATCAGCAGCGGGCTGCCCAGTTGCTCCGGCAGCAGCAAGTCGCGGGCAGTGCCGTTGTATCCGGCAACCAGAATGGGCACGGCAAAGGCCGACATACCGGAGCCCATCAGTGCACAGACCGCTACTTCGAACTGGCTCTTGTAGGGCCTTCCGCCGATCGCAATGCCACCGAGGAGCGGCACGAAGATCATGCGCACGGATTCGTGCCCGAAGGTTCGGTAGGCAGCGAGATGTCCAAGTTCATGCAGGGCGATGACAAGCGTGAGGAATGCCGAGATCATCAGGCCGGAGACCGTCAGTCCAAAGAACGGCCAGAGGAGCAGCGTCGAGATGAGGGCCAGACCGAATTGAACGGCGGGGTGCTCTACGTACCCCTGGGGAACCGATCTGCCGGTTTCCAGCCATCCTTCCAGCGCGCGCAGTTCGCGCCGCAGCACGAAGTAGCGGAAGAGAAGGGATGCGAGGCCGCGATAGCGATCCATTTGAGTAATCTCGATTTCGGCTCCGTCCGGCAGGCGGCGGACGATCCTGCTTTCTCTGAAATCCCGCCAAAAGGCCGCATCCAGCGTGCTGTCGTCGGCAATGCGCGTGTGGAAGCCGCGTCCTCCGGCGGCCGCCAAGGGTTCCAAGGCCAGGAGCCGCCGCTGCGGTTTGCCGTTGCGGTCGAGATGGCTGTAAATCTGTTCGACCATATCCGCGCGATTATCGAGCGGCTCGCTGCTCACGACGGAATGGTGCCAGTTGGCGTTGGTCCCTGAAGGATTGATGGCGCTCCACAGTTCCTCCGGCGGGCGTCGGAACGTCCGCCTGAGACAAATGGTGCGCAGGCCGAGCGGCATGCGCATGAGCAGCCAGAGGAGCCCCAGATTGATGAAAAGCAGCAGGGCGGCAGATTGCAGCGCCGTCATTGGTGCCTCCGGACCCCAGCCACAGGACGAAAACGACGTATCGTAAGCTGCCAGACCTTAACAAAGGCGAAGTGCTTAAGCCTAGGGCGCAGCTGGGGCTGTCCCAATCTGGATCAGGCGAATTCCAGGATCACCGCATCGACAGCAAGGCTCTCGCCAGGCTTTGCATTGATCTTGCCGACCACCAGGTCGCGTTCGGCGCGCAGCACATTTTCCATTTTCATGGCTTCGACGACGGCAAGCGTCTCTCCGGCTTTGACAGCCTGGCCTTCGGCGACCGCGATCGAAACCACCAGCCCGGGCATCGGGCAGAGCAGCAGCTTCGACGTATCCGGCGGAAGCTTGACGGGCATCAAGCGATCGAGTTCGGCGTGACGCGGCGTGAAAACCCTGGTCAGGACGGAGAGGCCCTGCCAGTCGATACGCATGCCGCTGACGAGAGGCCGGATCTGGGCCGTTACCGGGCGCCCGCCGACCGCGCCGCTCCAGACCGCATCGCCCGGTCTCCAGTCGGTGGCAATGTTGAGCTTTTCGCCGGCGGCTTGCATGTCCATCTCGAACGGGATGGTCACCAGTCCGTCCATGAGCGTGACAGGCACATAGTTTTGGCCGACCTTGACGACCCATTCCTCGCGGAGATTGTCGGCTGATGCGCGCAGGCGATCCGTGTGGTGCTCGCGGCGGTTTGCCTCGATCAACGTCGCGGACAGAGCGACGGCCGCAAGCAGCGCCTCTTCCTGCTGGTCGGGGACCATCGGTGCAAAACCGTCCGGATATTCCTCGGCAATGAAGCCCGTGGAAAGCCGGCCTTCGCGCCAGCGCGGATGCTTCATCAACGCCGAGAGGAATGGGAGGTTGTGGGCGATACCGTCGACCACGAAGCCGTCGAGCGCCTGGCCCATGGCCTCGATCGCGGCGGGACGGTCCGATGCCCAAGTGCAAAGCTTGGCGATCATCGGATCGTAGTACATCGAAATTTCCGCACCCTCGAAGACACCGGTGTCATTGCGGATGATGGCATCGCCGTGCTTGCCTTCGGCCGGCGGACGGTAACGCGTCAGGCGTCCGATCGAGGGCAGGAAATTGCGATAGGGGTCTTCCGCGTAAAGCCGGCTTTCAATCGCCCAGCCATTCAGCTTTATGTCGCTCTGGCTGAAAGGAAGCGTTTCACCCGCCGCGATCCGGATCATCTGCTCGACAAGGTCGATGCCGGTGACCAGTTCCGTTACCGGATGCTCGACCTGCAGCCGCGTGTTCATCTCGAGGAAATAGAAGTTACGGTCGCGATCGACGATGAATTCGACAGTTCCTGCGCTCTGGTAGTCGACCGCCTTGGCAAGGGCGATCGACTGCTCACCCATCGCCTTGCGGGTTTTTTCGTCGAGAAAAGGCGAGGGCGCCTCCTCGGCGACCTTCTGATTGCGGCGCTGGATCGAGCATTCGCGTTCGCCGAGATAGACCGCATTGCCGTGTGCATCGGCGAGGACCTGAATTTCGATATGACGCGGATCGACGATATATTTTTCGATGAAGACGCGGTCGTCGCCGAAGGAGCTCTTTGCCTCCGAGCGGGCGCGATCGAAGCCGTCTCGTACTTCCGCCTGGTTCCAGGCGATGCGCATGCCCTTGCCGCCGCCGCCGGCTGAAGCCTTGATCATGACGGGATAGCCGATCTCGGCGGCGATCTTTTCGGCGTGCCCGGCATCCTCGATGACACCAAGATAACCCGGCACCGTTGAGACCTTGGCAGCATTGGCGAACTTCTTCGATTCGATCTTGTCGCCCATGGCCTTGATGGCCTTCGGCTTGGGACCGATGAAGACGATGCCCTGCTTTTCCAGAGCCTCGCAGAAGGAGGCACGTTCGGAGAGGAAGCCGTAGCCGGGGTGCACGGCTTCGGCACCGGTCTCCTTGCACGCGGCGATGATCTTGTCAGCAACGAGATAGCTCTCGGTCGCCGCGGCTGGGCCGATATGCACGGCCTCGTCGGCCATTTCGACGTGGAGCGCATCCCGATCGGCATCCGAGTAGACCGCGACGGTTGAGATACCCATGCGGCGCGCAGTCTTGATCACGCGGCAAGCGATCTCGCCACGATTCGCGATCAGGATTTTCTTGAACATGCAGACTCCACCCGAAAAATGCGTCGAGAAGTTCTACGCAGAAACTGGGGGACGCACAATCGGGCGGAACCCGGCTATCGGAACGATTGTCTTACCCGAGAAGTCACGCGACGGCTTGCTCGTCGTCCACAAGACGTAGCCATCGGCTGGTGCGGGGCGAGGTGTACTCGCGCAGCTCGAGCGCGCGCAGGATATCGGCCCAACGAGGATGATTGGCGGAAGGCCGCGTCTCCGCGCCGATCCGGTGCAGCACATCGTAAGTGAGCTGCCCAACCGGGATGACGCCGGCCTCGCAAATGCTCCTCAGCACACGCATGATGAAATCGACGTCCTGGCGGGTTACGCCCCTGCGGTCGACCGCGCGCACGAGCTTGTAGGCGCCGATGTTATCGGTGACCGCAAGGCGCAGCTGATCGAGAGCAAATGCACGCAGCTCATCGGGAACATGGGAGGATATTTCCATGATGTGGAGCACGAGCTCCAGCTCGAGTTCCGAGTTGACGATACCGTCAGTCGCGAACATGCGCGTGATCCATGCGACATTGATCTCGTCCAGCGATCCCTGCGGATAGCTGTAGTTGACGATGAAGCTGGCGAGGCTTTCCACAAAGAAGGAGTTCCATTCCGGGCATTTTTCGGGGCAAAAGTTATGCAGCGCCAGCATGACGCCGACGTCGTCGGGCGTCCTGACGCCCTCCGGGAAGCTGTGTTTGCGCAACAGGCCGATATCCTCGGCACTCAGCCGATGCTTCCCCGCGATCACGCATGCCGGGAAAGCGAGTCGGAATTCGCTCATCTTGTATCTCCAGGCCTCATCATGAAGCCAGAGGTGGTTCTAACGCGCCAAGATTGAAGAAGCCCTCAATAACAAGGGTTAACCGACTACGCAGGCACTTCCGACGATTTTAACGATTTCGATTGAACGCGCTCGCGCCAGATGATGAAAAGCCCTGACGCCACGATGATAAAGATGCCGATCCATTTGGAAGGGTTCGGAAAATCATTGAACAACACGTAACCGAGAATCGTGGCCGAGATGATCTCGAAATACTGGAAGGGGGCAAGCAGCGACAGCGGCGCCAAGCGGAATGCCCTGACGACCAGCATGTGCGCATAGCCGGAAATCGTGCCGAGCGCGAGCAACAGCACGAGACCAAGGGCGGACGAGGGGAGCGACATTTCGAAGTCGGGTATGGCGAGCGCATTTCCGCCGAGGAGCGCGGCTCCCATGAAGAGCGTCCCGCCGATCCCGGCCATGGTTTGCATCGTCAGCGGGGAATCGGCCTCGCCAATTGCCCGGTTAAGGAAGAGATAGAGTGAAAAGAGGAAGGCGCAAAATACCGGGAGAAGCGCCTTCAGGCCGAAGATTTCATAGCTCGGCTGAATGACGATCATCGCGCCCCCGAAGCCGACGACGATTGCCGTCCATCGCCGCCAGCCGACCTTGTCGCCAAGGAAGAGCGCCGAAAGCGCCGTCAGCATGAAGGGTTCGACGAAATAGATCGCGAAGACATCCGCAAGCGGCATGTATTTGACTGCGACGAAGAAAAGCAGGCTGGCTGCCCCGTGCAGGGCGCCGCGCAGCAGATTCATCCACGGCCGCTTTGCCGAAAGGGCCTTCCAACGGAAGATCGCGAAAAGCACGGGGAGGGTGCAGACCAGCTGGAAGAAGAAGCGGTAGAACGTCACCTGTCCCGGCGACATCGATTCGAACGTCGCCATATACTTGGCGATCGCATCCATGGCAGGCAGGATGACCATGGCGCCGGCCATGATGGCCATGCCTTGAAGCGGATTTTGAGGAGATGGTGCTTGGGACATGCTGCGGCTTCCGGGAACGAAGCCATCAACCACAGGAATGCCTGCCGATCAATATGGCTTAGCGGTCGTGCACCGTTTCGCCGAACACCGATTCGAAGGCTTCCCGCAGACGGATGTCCACATCCGTCATCATCACTGGTAGGCCAAGATCGACAAGGCTCGTCACCCCATACGCGGAAATCCCGCAGGGGACGATGCCCGAGAAATGGTCGAGGTCCGGCTCGACATTGAGTGACAAGCCGTGGAACGTCACCCATTTGCGCAACCGGATGCCGAGGGCCGCAATCTTGTCTTCGCTCATGCTGCCGTCCGGCAGAAGCGGCTTCTCCGGCCGCCTTACCCAGACGCCGACGCGATCCTCGCGCCGCTCACCGCGTACGTTCATCGATTCGAGCGTGCGGATCACCACTTCTTCTAGTGCCGCCACAAAGGCGCGCACATCCTGACGGCGGCGCTTGAGGTCCAGCATCACGTAGGCCACGCGCTGGCCCGGACCATGGTAGGTGTACTCGCCGCCGCGACCGGTCGCAAACACCGGGAATCGGTCCGGCTGCACAAGATCTTTCGCATCGGCGCTGGTGCCTGCCGTGTAGAGCGGCGGATGCTCGACAAGCCAGACCAGTTCGTCGCCGCCTTCGGCGATTGCCGCGACTTCACGCTCCATCGTCTCTACGGCTTCCGGATATGGCATGAGACCATCGGCGATGCGCCATCGCACCGGCTTGGAGCCTTCGATAGGAAACATGGAGAATTGGAGATCGGTGCGAAGCATGAATTTTCCCTCGCCGCATGATGATCGCAGGCGGCAGACCGCCTATATGGCCCCGTTTTCAGGGCAATTCAAATGCTGTGATTTCTTTTGCAAAAATCTGTCACATCGCCCTTGTGCACCCAAGATGCTTTTGCTACATGCTGCCCCGCCGACGCAAATCGGCACCTACCACGATGCGGTCGTGGCGGAATTGGTAGACGCGCAGCGTTGAGGTCGCTGTGGGGCAACCCGTGGAAGTTCGAGTCTTCTCGACCGCACCAAGAACCCGGCTTTGGCCGGGTTTTTTGTTTTTAAATCAATGATTTACATTTTGATGTGTCCGATGCCAGAACCAAGCCTGGGAGACATTTACTCGCTCGCACTACTCCACGCGGGCGGGTGGCTTGGCCTTTTTTGCGTTGTGGTCAAATATTGAAATCGCTGTCTAGAACGGAAACATCCTGCCTTCAGGATGGGGCGGCATTGCTGCCCGTTCCTGCTTTCAAGACACTTTCGGTTTCAGCAAAAGCTGAATGAGCAGGTCGGCCATTGAGCGCATACGTGCCTCGTCGCCGTATACCCGCTCAATCACAACGAGCCCGCGCGTATGCGTGACGATCAAGCGCGCCGCATCTGATGGCGAGAGCGCCAACTGTTCTGCGTCGTCGGGTCGCGACAGTCTTTCATCCAAGGTCTTTTCGATCTCGTCTAGGAGGTCTCTGATCGCTGAGCGTACGGCCTCATCCAGCGCCTCAATGCCGAGCGCCGTTTTCGTGCTCAGGCAACCCCTTGTGGGCGCGCCGGTTCTCATCGACTTAGTGACAAATTCGAAAAAGCTCTGAAGCGCTTCGCGCAGCTTCGGCTTGTCCATCGCCTCGCGCATCCTTTGGACATAGGCGTCGCGGTAGACACCAAAGACACGCAGGAACAAGGTCTCCTTGTCTCCATAGGCATTGTAGAGCGAGCCGCGCTGCACACCGGTCGCCTCAGCCAGATCCTGCATAGATGTTTGCGAGAACCCCTTCTGCCAGAAGAGGGTCAATGCTTTGTCGAGCATCTCGCTTTCATCGAACTGGCGAACTCCCACCATTCTCTTGCTCCGTGGAATTGAAACCCGAGGGAATCATAAGCATCCTTGACACTGATGTCAAATTTGACTAGGTCGTCAAACTTGACAATTATGTCAAAGATGACTCGTGGCCGTCCCGATGGGGAAGGCGACAGTGTTCAACCTTCTATTTTTGGTGCGCGAATGTCTTCACAACCCGCTTCTTTCACATCGGCGAAGATCGATCAGTTGCTCGTCCGGCGTTATATCTTCGCAGGTTTATGCGCGAGCCTCGATAGTATCGGCCTCGCCCGCTTCGCTTTCACACCTCTTGTTCCGGAACTCATTCAAGCCCACTGGTTCTCGGCTTCCAGCGTGGCCTATCTGGCTGCCGCCAATCTGGCCGGCTATGTGTGCGGTGCGCTCATCGGCCGGCCGCTCGCCACGCGCTTCGCCAACGAACACATTTTGCGGCTTATGATGGTCTTGATTTCCGCCGCTTTCTTCGCGTGTGCCACCCCCCAGTCCTTTTCATGGTATTTCGCCTGGCGTTTCGTCTCAGGCATCGCCGGGGGCGTTGTCATGGTGCTGGTCGCGGCAACCATCCTGCCGCATGTCCCCGCAGCGCGGAAAGGCGCGGCAGGGGGTGCGATCTTCCTCGGACTCGGTTTGGGCATTGCCGGTTCGGGAACCATCATCCCTCTATTGCTGGAACTGGGCTTGGCGCAGACGTGGATCGGCCTCGGCATCATTTCCGTGATCCTGACGGCAGCAAGCTGGTTTGCTTGGCCATCGAGCTACCTCCACCCGCGTGTCGATAGCCGTGACGCCCCAACCAGTCACGCCATGCACTTCGGCAGGGATATCAAACTGCTCTATTTGCAATATGCTCTGATGGCCGCCGCCGCCGTGCCACCGATGGTTTTTCTCGTCGATTTCGTCGCCCGCGGCCTAGGCGAGGGCACCTATCTCGGGGCGGTCTTCTGGGCGATCTATGGTTTGGGCGCCATTGCCGGTCCTCCGTTGTATGGATACCTGGCCGATCGTCTCGGCGCCAAACCAACGGTCAGGATCGTGTCCCTTGTCGCGGCGGTCGGTCTTGCTGCCTTCTACGTCACCGATAACCTGATCGTCCTCGGGAGTATCACCCTTGTCGTCGGTACATTCGCTCCAGGTATCGTCCCCTTATTCCTTGCGCGAGTACACGAGGTCGTAACCCACAATTCGACCCGCCAGAACGTTGCCTGGACTCGTGCCAGCATCATTTCCGCCGCCGCCTTGGCGGTGGCCGCGTATGCCTTTTCCGCTCTGTTCAATGCTACGGGCGGCAGCCACCGTCTGCTGTTCCTGACGGCGGCCGCGATGTTGATTGTCTCCATGCTCGCTGGTGTCGCCACATCAGGCAATTCTCGCGCGGCAAGCAAGCGCGCGTAACCAAAATCCTTCCCAGTCGGGCGGCGGTCTCTCTTATACGACTGCCGTCCGGCTCGACGAAGCTTGCAGCAGACTTGGCAAATGACCCGGCGCAGCCGGCAACGGGAAAGGAACCTAAAGTGACGACGTCAGCCACCGATAGTGTTCAGCGCTTTTGGACCGAGGTCTGGCAGTCCCCTCAAAATCCGCAGGCCATTGATGCCTTGGTTCACGAGGATTTCGTGATAACGTCGGGCGCGCAGGATATCCGCTCGCGTGACGCGTTTAAGCAGTGGGTCATCGGTTTCCAGCGTCAGATCAACGACCTGAAATTCGAGGTTCTCGATATCTTTCAAAGCGACGATGGCACTCCCGTTGCCACGCGTTGGCGGGTTGTCGGAACCAACAACGGATTTCTCGGGACGGAACCGGACGGGACACCGATCACTATGGTGGGCAACTCAATCGTCGCGATCGGGAGGATGGACTACTCCGCCACAACTGGGTCGACCGAAACGCCTACGAGGTCCATGGCCATCTCAACGGAAAGGTGTCCAAGGTCTAGGAACCAGCGCGGATGCACTCGGCAGATCGCCGTCACCTCCATGCAGCACACGGCAAGCCTTGCTTAGAGAGCTGAGAGCGCCGGAAACGCCGACGTGATCAATCCGGACATGCGGCACCGGTATTCACCCAGGCGGCGATCAGGGCGGCAAAGGTCTCCTGCGAGCCGGGAGGGGCGCTTCGTCCTGCGCCCGGATGCCAGGCCCAGCCGACCAGATGGTCTTCGCCGGTATGGCGTATGAGATCGGCACGGGAACGATTGCCGTTCCGGCTCGTATCTTTCACCTGTTGGCAGATCTCGCCCACCGTCAGCCCTTGCCACGCCATGCTGGCTGGCGCCAATGACCAGTGCGCGTTCCCCGGAATGGATTTCATGCGGCTGCCGACGATCGGACGGTTCTCGGCACCGTGGCAGGTGCTGCATGCAAGTCCCGCCGGACCTACCGAGCTTTGGCTGGCATTCATCAACGGCACATGCGGGTGCATGTCCTCACCCTGCGTCGGGCTGCGCGTTGCCGGATGGCAGTTGATGCAGCGCGGATGCGTCAGGACGCGGCTTGCCTCCTTGAAGATGGCCTTCGACCGCGCGTTGGTGTCCGCAATCGCATCAAAGTCAGAGACGGCCTTGAGAGCTCCACCGTCGGACGTTTCAGCATGACTCTGCATTGACCCCATGCCGGCAACGATCCCGCTCGCAGCGAGAACGGCGGCGAGCGGGATAGCGAAAATCCGCTTGGTCATGATCACACCCTCCGCAATTCATTCTGATCGATCGGCAACGACCGCAATCGCTTGCCGGTCGCCGCAAAGATCGCGTTGAGGAGCGAGGGTGCGACACCAGGTGTGCCGACCTCTCCTATTCCGCCTGGGGCCTCGGAACTCGGCACGATGTGGACTTCGATCTTGGGTGTCTCGTAGATCCGCAGAACGGGAGAATCGTCGAAGTTGCTCTCCACCACGGCACCGTTACGGACGGTGATGCGTCCGTAGAGAGCGGCACTGAGACCGTAGATGATGCCACTTTGTATCTGGGCTTCGATCGTGTCTGGGTTGACGACTTGGCCGCAATCGACGGCGCAGATGATGCGGTCCGTCTTGAGCTTTCCGTCTTCTCCGATGCTCACTTCCGAGATCATCGCGGCAAAACTGCCGAAATCCTCCGCGACAGCAATGCCTCTTCCCTTGCCGGCCGGGAGGGCGGTTGTCCATCCGGCCTTCTCCGCCGCCAGATCGAGCGCGGCGAGGAGACGCGGTTTATGCTGAAGCAGGCGCCGCCGGTACTCCAGCGGATCGACGCCGGCAGCATGGGCCAACTCGTCGATACCGCCTTCAACTACGGGCACATTGCGGGTCGCGCCAACGCCGCGCCAATTGCCTGTCAACATGCCGTCCGGCGCCTCGTGGCGCACGAAGTCCGTATATTTGTTCGGGATCGCATAGGGCGTCTCTGCACCACCCATGATATCAAGGTCTATGCCATTGCGGGTGAAGGCCGGCAGCCAGCGTGCCATGACCGAGGGGCCGATGACGCGATGACGCCAGGAAACGGGTAAGCCGTCCGGCCCCAGTGTCGCGGTGACCTTGCTGTAGTTGAGATAGCGGTAACAGTCGTGGCGGATATCCTCCTCACGGCTCCAGGTGACCTTGACGGGGCCAGCCACCTGCTTTGCGATCTTCGCCGCCAGAATGACGCCGTCGACATCCAGTCGCCGGCCGAAACCGCCGCCGAGAAAGTGGTTGTGCACGACGATCTTTTCCAAGGGGAGGCCTGTAACATCAGCGACGACCTGCCTTGTTCGTCCCATGATCTGCGTGCCGACCCATACATCGCAGCCATCAGTGCGGACATGGAGCGTGCAGTTCATCGGCTCCATGGCCGAATGGGTGAGGATCGGGAGGCGGTAGACGAACTCAAGCGCAGGTCCGTGTTCGGCTTCCGCTTTCGCAACATCGCCCACATTGATGTGTGGCAGGGCGTTGCCGCCAATCGCATCTTCCGCGCGCTTCTCCAAATCAACCAGCGAAAGAGCGCCATTCGGGCCGGGCTCCCATTCGATGGAGAGAGCAGCGAGCCCCTTTCTTGCGGCACCGGTGTTGTCGGCCACCACGGCAACAGCATCCTCGATCCGGACGACCTGTTTGACGCCCTTTACCGCCATTGCCGGTCCGTCTTCGACCGCGCGCAGTTTGCCGCCGAAGTGGGGACAGATCGCGATCGCCGCGTAAGACACGCCTTCCGGGCGGGCGTCGATACCGTATTTCGCGGTGCCGTTGACCTTTTCCGGACTGTCAAGACGCCGGATGGACTGGCCGATCAGCTTGAAGCTGGACGCAGGCTTCAGGGGCATTTCCTGCGGAACAGCTTCGGATGCCGCAGCCTGTATCAGGCTGCCATAGGCAGCGCGGCGGCCGCTTGCGGCGTGGACGACATGCCCGGCCTCGGCGTTGCACGTTTCCGGCGCGACGCCCCAGCCACGCGCCGCAGCGTTCACCAGCATGATGCGAGCGGCGGCGCCCGCCTTGCGCATCGGCCCGTAAACACCGCGGATGGCGATAGAGCCGCCGGTGATCTGGTCGCCCAGCAAAGGGTTTGCATAACGCTTGGGATCGGCCGGTGCATGCTCCAGCGCCACCTGATCCAGGGTGACCTCCAACTCTTCGGCCAGCAGCATAGCGACCGAAGTATAAATGCCTTGTCCCATTTCCACGGACGGCATGACGAAGACAATCTTGCCTTCGGCAGGGATGCGAATGAAGGCATTTGGTTCAAACGCCTCTTCGGCAGCGGACGAAGGCGAAGGCTGCAGGCCAATGACGAGGCCCGCTCCTGTCAGCGATGCGCCGATCAGAAAGTTGCGTCGCGAGACGGCGAGATTGATCTTGTCATGAATGGACATCGCATCACCTCGCCTGTGCGGCCGCCTTGATGGCGGCTCGAATGCGCGGATACGTACCGCATCGGCAGATATTTCCGGCCATGACGGCATCGATATCGTCGTCGGTCGGCGACGGATTGGCAGCGAGCAGCGCGGCCGCGGACATGATCTGTCCGGATTGACAGTAGCCGCACTGGACGACATCTATGTCGAGCCAGGCCTTCTGCACACGGGCGCCCTCGGCAGTCTCGCCAATCGCCTCGATCGTGGTGATCGGCTTGTCCACCGCATCGGCGACCGGCATGACACACGACCTCACGGGCACGCCATCGACATGCACCGTACAGGCGCCGCACATTGCGATGCCGCAGCCAAATTTCGTTCCGGTAAGCCCTATGGTGTCGCGTAAGACCCATAGCAGCGGAATGTCGCCATCCACATCGATGGCATATTGCTTGCCATTGACCACAAGATCATAAGACATGTGAATATCGGCTGAAAGCCGTCCCCGACGAACACCCCAGCGCCTGCGAAACTACCAGTAAACCGCGGAGGTCGCCAGTTACATTTTGCGAGGCCGGCCCGCGCGATAAGCATGGGATTGTTCTGCTTTCCGAGCTGGCGGACCAGAAGGCTCCGTACCGGTCCTCGGCGCTCCGTTAATGCGGTCTGCCCGTGCCGGGTAGACGGACCCATCGAGAGCGCCGCTGGTGTTCTTTATTCCGCCAAAAAGTTCGTTCACGAGCCGTTAAGCGTAAACGTGCAATTTGAGATTCTGCGGGTGGGGCAGGCTCTAATCCCAACGGAGACAAAATGAAAAGACTAGTCTTGTCCACGCTCATCGCCGTTATAACGGCCAGCAGCGTCCTTACCGTGGCCGGCTCTGCGTCAGCAGACGACTGGCGCCGGCGGCATTACAACAATCACCACCATCATAATGGCAATGGCAATGCAATTGCCGGCGGTTTGGCTGCCGGTGTGATCGGCGGTCTCATCGGCGGCGCGATCGTCAACAGCAGCGGTCCGCGATACATTGATCCACCGCCGCCACCTCCGCCGCGTTGCTGGTTTGAGGACCGTCGAGTCCCGAACGCTTATGACGGTGGTTGGCACACGGAAAGCATTCGCGTCTGCCGATAGCCGCCTCAAAGGTGATGAAAAAGGCCGAGCGAAACACGCACCGGCCTTTTCGATCTATGTAAAAGTCAAAAACGCGCGGCTTGCAGCGATTTTCGCTTGCGCGCTCACGCGCAAGCGGGCTCATCAATCCTCGTCCGGAATATGTGAATCGACTCCGATCGTTTCCAGCCGGTTGAGGACATGGCGGACGCCATCGACGGATAGAGCGGCAAGCTCAGCTTTGCGAGCCATGCCGATCGTCTCCACCGAACCCTCCAGCGTTACAGTATGGCCGTCGGCGTGAACGTCGATGCTGTTGAGGTCCAGGTCCCGAACCTGTTCGAGGTTCTCGGTGACGCGCGCTTCGAGCTCATCGCTATCGTCGCGGTCTATCGTATGAGGCTCAAGTGAATCCTTGAGTCGATTTTCGTCGCCGTTTTCGTCTGTGCCATCGACGCGAAAGCCGGGGTTGGGGTCGCGGTCGAAGTTGGCGGGGGTTGCCCCGTAAGGCCGATTCGCCGGGTCCGTCGATGCGGCGCCCGGCTCGTCGGCATAGGGCCAGCCCTCGTTACGGTTGCGCTCTTCGTAGTCGCGGTACTCGTCTTCGCGCGATATGGGCTTCTTGTCGTTCGTCTTCGCCATTCGTGTTCTCCTCAGACTGCTTGTCCGAAGAACGTTCACGACCGGGAATAGTTCGGCAGAGCTTCGTCAAATTGGCAGGCGGTCTTTTAGCGGGGGGTCTTGTCCCACTTCCGGATCAGACGGTCGCGCTTCAGCTTCGACAGGCGCTGGAGCCAGAAGACGCCATCAAGCTGATCGACTTCATGCTGGATACAGATAGCCAGGAAGCCGTCCGCATGCTCTTCATGTTGGACGCCCTGGATATCCTGGTAGCGGAAATGGATTGCGCCGGGTCTCGTTACTTCTTCGGTGGCCCCCGGCATGGACACGCTGCCTTCGGTGTTGCGCGTCACTTGATCGGAAACCGAAGCGATCTCAGGGTTGATATAGATCCGAACCCGATCTGCCTTGCCGTGCTCGATCACAACCACCCGCTGAAAGATGCCGACATGGGCGGCGGTGATGCCGACGCCCGGTGCGGCGCGCATCGTTTCCAGCAGATCGTCGGCAAGCTGAGACAGTGCCGAATCGAAGACCTTTACCGGTTCGCAGACCGTCTTCAGGCCGGGATGCGGATAGCGAAGTATGGGGAGGATGGCCATCGATTGTCGGTCCTTGTTCAGTTGTGGCGGAAACTACCGGCACGGCGTCGCATTGTCATCTGGGGACGCCGTTCGGCTCTGGACGGGACGGCACGTTTCGGTTAGCGGGGAAGGGAATTGAAGCCGTCGGAGAAACTGGTCGCAATTCGCTTATCCACTTGTTGACAATGCTTTTTCAGCCGCCATTCTCCGAACTGGCGACAGGCGTTAATCTTGAAAAATGCGAGGCGGCAGATGACGGACACTGGAGAAGAAGACCGCATCCGCAGGCGTTCCGACGACGAAGGAGCCGATATCTACGACGAAGACGGCAATGTCCGGAGCGACTTTCTGGCGCTTGTCGGCGCCGCCATTGCCGATCGGGACACGATCTTTCTCCGGCAGCACGTGGCGCGTCTCCACGAATCGGAAATAGGCGACCTGCTGGAATCGCTGCAACCGGATCAGCGCCTGGCGCTTGTGCACCTGCTCGGCGACGATTTCGACATGACGGCGCTGACCGAGGTCGACGAGGCGATTCGGCGCGAAATCGTCGATCAGATGCCGAACGAGCAGATCGCGGCGGCGATCGGTGAGCTCGATTCGGACGACGCGGTCTACATCCTCGAAGACCTCGACACGGAAGACCAGGAAGAGATCCTGGCACAGCTGCCGTTCACGGAGCGGGTGCGCCTTCGCCGGGCTCTGGACTATCCGGAAAGCTCCGCCGGCCGTCGCATGCAGACCGAGTTCGTCGCCGTGCCGCCATTTTGGACGGTCGGACAGACGATCGACTACATGCGCGAGGAGGAGGACCTTCCTTATTCCTTCACGCAGATCTTCGTCATCGATCCCACCTTCAAATTGCTCGGCGCGGTCGATCTCGACCAAATCCTTCGCACCAAGCGGCAGACGAAGATCGAAGCGATCATGCGCGAAACGAGCCATCCGATCCCGGCCGAAATGGACCAGGAAGAGGCGGCACAGCTCTTCGAGCAGTACGATCTGCTCTCCGCCGCCGTCGTGGACGAGAACGGCCGCCTTGTCGGCGTGCTAACGATCGACGACGTCGTCGACGTGATCCATGAGGAGGCCGACGAGGACATCAAGCGCCTCGGTGGCGTCGGTGACGAAGAGCTGTCGGACAATGTCATATCGACCGTGCGGTCGCGCTTCCTGTGGCTGTTCATCAATCTCGGCACAGCCATGCTCTCGGCAAGCGTCATCGGCCTGTTCGACGCATCGATCGAAAAGATGATTGCACTTGCCGTACTGATGCCGATCGTCGCCTCGATGGGCGGTAATGCCGGCACGCAGACGATGACGGTGACAGTGCGCGCGCTCGCGACCCGCGATATCGACATATACAATGCTGGCCGCATCATCCGCAGAGAGGCGGGCGTCGGCATTATGAATGGCGTCCTCTTTGCAACCCTCCTGGGCGCCATCGCCGGCACCTGGTTCCATGACTATCAGCTTGGCGTCGTCATTGGCGCCGCGATGATCATCAACCTGATGGCCGCAGCGCTTGCCGGGATTCTCCTGCCGCTTCTTCTCGACAAGGTTGGCGCAGATCCCGCTATAGCGTCGTCCGTCTTCGTGACGACGGTCACGGACTGTACCGGTTTCTTCGCCTTCCTTGGGATCGCCACGTGGTGGTTCGGTATCTGAGCCGGATACCAAAATTGACTATTACGTAAAAGTCAATATGATGCGGCGCGAGAGTGGGAAGCCAATGCCTGTGAACAAATACTATAGCATAACGGAGCTAACGCGCGAATTTGGCGTGTCGACGCGCACGCTGCGCTTTTACGAGGATGAAGGTCTGATTCATCCGGAGCGGCGCGGACGCACGCGCCTGTTCCGCCAGGCCGATCGGCGCTTGATTCAGGAAATCCTGCGTGGGCGGCGTATCGGCTTCACGATCGCCGAGATCCGCGAAATCATCCAGGTCTACAAGGAGCCGCCGGGCGAACTTGGGCAGCTGAAGCTGTTGATGAAGCGCATTGATGAAAAGCGCGAGGATTTGCGCCAGAAGCGCAAGGACATCGACGACACGCTGACGGAACTCGACAACATCGAAGAAGCCTGCCTCGGCCGCCTCGCCGAAATCGGCGTCGGCACCTGATTTACTGTGCGTTGGCACTGCATTCGTCCGCCAGCGCGACTATCCGGCCGTCATCCGGCTTGATGGCGCCTGACTGAAACTCCGTAAAGAGATTTTGTGTCTGCAGCTTCTCCAGGGTGCACTGGCAGAAGCTGCGGCACAGTGTTTCGCCCGCCTGTTGGACACAGGAGGCAGTGCATTGCTTGAGATAGGTTTCGACCGGATCGGGCTTTGCCGGCGGCACGACCATCGTCAGCGCATAGGCGATCGAGATCAGCACCGGCTGGTGGATCAGATAGAAGGCGAGGCTATGGCGGCCGGCTTTGGCGAGAAGAGTTGAGCCGGTGCCGAGTTTGGCAAGCCTGTCGAGCAGCCTGCCTTTCAGGGCAATGAAGGCGGACGTCAATCCAAGTAGAAACGGGACTGCCCAGGGGAAGAGGGGCACGTAATCGTTCGATCGCGGCGCCATTTCCGCGAATCCCATCCAGGCGAGATAGCTTGGATTGAAGAGTGGTGAGCGCAGCAGGCTCGGCGCGATCCAGGTGTCGACGATCCAGGCGGCGGTGATCGCCAGCGTGAGCACGATCGTCACGACGAGCGGCAGACGTACAAAGATAACGCCGATCAGGCTCAGGACAGCAATGCTGTGCAGGATGCCGAAGAAAATCCATTCTCCGGGCGTGGCGATGCGGGTGACCACCGAAATCAGCAGCGCGGCACCGGCAATCATCGCGAAGCGTTTCCAGAATGACGGCCAGCGGATCTCCGGCTTGCTCGAAAGAGCCATGCTGATGCCGGCGATAAAAAGGAAGGTGCTGGCAATGGCCCGGGCATAGATCTTCAGCCAGCCGGTCTCCACCGTGCCCGCCGCCAGATAGCCCATGAATTCCATGTCCCAGCTGAAATGGTAGGTGGCCATGGCGATCAGCGCTACGCCACGCGCCGTATCGAGCAGCCCGATGCGGGGCACCCGAACGGACGCCTCGTTTTCGCTTGCTGAAATAGCCATCAGAGCTCCTTGGACAAATCATTGCCGCCATTCGCCGACATGTCGCGGCGAATAGCAGAAACGTGGAGATTTGATGGCGGTTTGACATCCATGATCGCCAGACGCGCCTCGGAGAAGAATTGCCTTCGCGTGAGCACGACGACGATGATCGCCGTCGTCGCCATGAAAACGTAAGCGTTTATGAACCAGCCGAGATAACCGATCGACAGGAAAATTGCGCGAAGACCTTCGTTGAAGTGTCCACCCGCAAGGATGTTCATGCGGATGACGCGTTCGGCGGCGCGCTCGGCCGCAACCATATCGCCCTCGGCCTCTCGCACCATCGGGATGGTCCCAAAGAGGATGCTGCAGTAGTTGAAGAGCCGGTAGGACCAGCCGAATTTAAAGAACGCATAGGCAAATAGAGCGGCCAGTCCTCCGACCTTGAGTTCGAAACTCGCAGTGCCGCCGTTGAAGACATAGGGTAGATCGGCGAAGACCGCGTTGACCTTCTCGGTCGCTCCCAGCAGCGCGAAGCAACTGCCGATCGCGAAGATCGAGGTCGATGCAAAGAAGGCCGTGCCGTTCTGCAATCCGGCCATGATCTGCGTGTCGATCATCTTGAGGTCGCGACGCAGCGAGTTGTAGATCCATTCTCGCCGCCGCTCGCTCATCGCGTGGGTCAGGCTTGTGCGGCCGAAGAATGTCCTGCCGCGCAGCAGCCATGAATAGCCGAGCCATAGTATGGTGAAGAAAGCCAGTGCGATATAATCGGCCACCGAAAGCATCGAGTATTCAATCCCAGATTCGACGCCGCCACTCTACAGATGCAATTGCATGCTGCAATGACTGGCAAGACGCGCCCGTTCGTTTTAGTGTCGCGCCAATTAAACGGGATGTCGGTCTGCCGCGAGTGCCGAAATAGGTCATCGGATAGTCTGGCGGAAGATTTTCACAGGAAGCAGGCATGTTCCTTTCGGTATTCGACGTTTTCAAGATCGGTATCGGGCCATCGAGCTCGCATACGATGGGGCCGATGTCGGCTGCCAATCGCTTCCTCGACCTGATCCTTTCGAACGAATGGCCACGCCCATCGTCGGGCGCGCAGGTTGCCGCCATCAAGGTCAGCCTGCACGGCTCGCTCGCGCATACCGGCATCGGCCACGGAACGGGCAGGGCGGTCATTCTCGGCCTGATGGGAGAGAAGCCGGACAGTGTCGATCCTGACAAGATGGACGGCATTATCGACCAGGTGGAACGCTCCGGCCGCATCACGCCGCCCGGCCATCCGGCGTATTTCTTCATGCCGAAGAACGATCTGATCTTCGACAAGAAACAGCCGCTGCCGGGTCATGCGAACGGGATGATCTTCTCCGCCTACGACAAGGACGAACGGCTGCTGCTGAAGCGCATCTATTACTCCGTCGGCGGCGGTTTCGTCGTCACCGATACCGAGCTCGAACAGATGCGGGCCAAGAAGAAGGCGGCCGCAGGTGCGGTCAAGGTTCCATATCCGTTTGCCACAGCCAAGCAGATGCTGGAGATGGCGGAACGGTCCGGCCTCAGCATCGCGCAGATGAAGCGCGCCAACGAGGAGAGCCAGCGGAGCCGCGAGGAGCTGGATGAGGGTCTCGACCGCATCTGGGAGGCGATGCGCTCCTGCATCGAGCGAGGACTCAAGGTCGACGGCATCATGCCCGGCGGCCTGAACGTCCGGCGCCGCGCGCGGAAAATACATGACAAGCTGCAGGAGGAGTGGCGCAGCAACCGCATCAATCCGCTGCTCGCCAACGACTGGCTGAGCGTCTATGCCATGGCGGTCAACGAGGAGAATGCCGCAGGCGGCCGCGTGGTGACCGCGCCGACCAATGGCGCCGCCGGCGTCATTCCCGCGACGATCCGCTACTACGAGCATTTCCACGAGGACTGGGATCAGGATGGGATCCGGGACTATCTGCTGACTGCGGCGGCCATCGGCGGCATCATCAAGCACAATGCCTCCATCTCCGGCGCCGAAGTCGGCTGTCAGGGCGAAGTGGGTTCGGCGGCGGCCATGGCGGCAGCCGGGCTCGCGGCCGTGATGGGCGGGACGCCGGCACAGATCGAAAATGCCGCCGAGATCGCGCTCGAGCATCACCTCGGCATGACTTGCGATCCGGTTGCGGGTCTCGTCCAGGTGCCGTGCATCGAGCGGAATGCGCTGGGTGCGGTAAAGGCGGTGACGGCCGCCTCGCTTGCCGTCAAGGGCGATGGCCAGCATTTCGTGCCGCTCGACGCCTGCATCGAAACCATGCGTCAGACCGGCCACGATATGAGCGAGAAATACAAGGAAACCTCAACCGGCGGTCTGGCCGTCAACGTCGTCGAGTGCTGACGTTGTGGACTTGCAGCCGGTAGATGCTTGACGCTGCCGGTCAAAAGGATTTCAACGGCAGCATGGCATTACATCTCATCAAATTGTGCGTGGGTGCAGACTCGATCGAGGACCTGCGCGAGTGGGTGGCCGAGCGTTCGCTTCGAGCGATTGCGGCGGGCCTCGAGCCACATTCCGTGCACACGACGCGCATGGTCCCGAAACGCGTGACGGAACTGCTCGACGGCGGCTCTCTCTATTGGGTGATCAAGGGACAGGTGCAGGCGCGCCAGAAGCTGCTGGACATCGAAACCTTCACGGACGGCGAGGGGATCGGCCGATGCCACCTCGTACTTGGGCCGGAGGTGATCGAAACCGCCGTGCAGCCGAAACGCGCGTTCCAGGGCTGGCGCTATTATCCGGAAGAAGATGTGCCGCGGGATATCACGACACTCGGCGATGGCGTTGCCGAAATGCCCGCGGATTTACGCCGCGAGCTCTCTGAACTGGGGCTACTCTAGGTTCAGCGCAGCCGCAACATGACCGGCGACCTGCCATCCGCGCAGGTAACGTGCAGGTGAATGCGGGCCTCGGGCTGCGAATAGCGCCACGCGCGCGCGCCATGGCAGAGCAGCAAGTTGATGAGGTCCTTGGTCTTTGCTGATTTCGCTCTCGGCCGATGCAAGCCGATTTCGGCGAGCCGGAGAGCTGCCTCGTGCAGCGGATGAAAGCCGAATCGTCCCGGCCTGCCTGACCCGCGCGGCGGAAAGCCCGTAATATTGCCATTCGTTGCCATATTCGTCCCCGTACGCATTACAAATCGAGGTTAGGAACTCAAGCCGGCGTCGCGAACACCGAATCCGGCCTTGAACGGCGCCGCCGGAAAAGCCAGCGGCGCCGTAAATCTCATTGGGCCGAGGCCCAGCACTTCACGCCTGTACGCTTGAGGGCGTTGCAGGCATTCACAGCTTCGCGCTGGTCGTCGAAGCCGCCAAAGCGAGCGCGATAAATCTGATCGCCACCATTTGAATAAGCGACAGCGAAAGGCTTCGCGGAACGCAGTGCCTTGCCACCCTTGCTCTTCGCCTTCTCCAGCAAGTCCATTGCCATGTCGCGGCTGGAAGATACGCCGATCTGCACAACCCAGCCGCTCGGCTCCTGCTCCGCGCTCGAGACGCGCTTTGCAGCAGCTGGCTGCGGGGCTACGGAGGCGGTGGTCACCGCATCAACCGGATCGCTGGCAGGCTGCTCCGGCGGCATGTAGGCCGGGGCGGGAGACGGAACGGCGACGGAGGCCTGCTTGAAGCTCGTCGTCTTCACTTTCGTGGGAGCAGGTATCTCGGGCTTCTGTTGTGCGACAAGCGGGTTTTCGGAGCTCTGAGCCGGCGAGTCGGCATAGGCAACCGCTGCCGACGCCACCTCGTAGCGGGCATCCGGCGTCGGACCCTTGTGCGGCAGATCGACGCCAGCGGTCGAGACCGGAGCGTCGGCCGCAGGCGTTGGAGCCTTCTCGGCGATGAGGTTAGAGCCACCACGCGTCGACGCTTTTGGAAGGTAAGTCGCAATGAGCTTGCGCATCTGGGAATCGCGGGCAGGTGTCGACGTTCCGCCCATGACGACGCCGACGATTGATCTGCCGTCCACCTGCACCGAGCTCACGAGATTGAAGCCGGCAGCGCGGGTATAGCCGGTCTTGATGCCGTCGACGCCGCGCACAGAACCGACAAGGCGGTTGTGGCTGCGGATGACGCGGTTGCCGAACTTGAAGCTGCGCGTGGAGAAATAGGCGTAATACTGCGGAAAATGCTGACGAAGAGCGATGCCGAGACGGGCCTGGTCGCGCGCCGTGGTCATCTGAGCCGTATTCGGCAGGCCGTTGGCATTGCGATAGGTGGTGCGGGTCATGCCGAGCGCATGTGCCTTTGCCGTCATCATCTGCCCGAAACGGTCTTCGCTGCCGCCAAGCAATTCGCCAAGCGCGGTTGCCGCGTCATTGGCGGAGAGCGTGACAAGACCAAGGATGCCCTGCTCGACGGTGATCGAATTGCCGGCTTTCACACCGAGCTTGGTCGGAGCCTGCGCAGATGCATGAGCGGAAAAGGGAACGCGTGTGTCCAGACGAATGCGCCCTTGCTCAAGCGCCTCGAAGACCATGTAGAGCGTCATCATCTTCGTCAGCGACGCCGGGTATTGCAGACGGTCGGAATTCTCGCTGTAGAGCACGTTCCCCGTTTTCGCATCGACGACAATGCCCGCATATTTCGGATTGGCGGCTTCTGCTTCTGCTGTGACCGATTCAGCGAGAAAGGCGGTCGTCGCGATGGCA
The DNA here is from genome assembly GCF_056755115.1 of Rhizobium sp. SVR5-2C. NCBI lineage: Bacteria > Pseudomonadati > Pseudomonadota > Alphaproteobacteria > Hyphomicrobiales > Rhizobiaceae > Rhizobium > Rhizobium sp. SVR5-2C. Next base: position 63,899 of record NZ_JBNDHT010000012.1, read on the forward strand.
ACCACAGCCAGAATCTTGAATAGGAAATTGCCGGACCTCGGCGATGGTACGAAGGATACAGACCTTGACACTATTTAACTCTTCGCTTGCATTTCACGATTGGTCGGCGCGCACATCCGTATCGGCGCGACCATTGTCTTTTGACGTTAGCCTGGTGGGGTTACCAATCCGTTTATGATTAATCGTTTGCTTCGCCGTCCGGCTGCTTTTTAGCGGGGTGTTGCGGTACGGGTCACAAGCCGCGCTTCCACAAAGGTTCGAATAGCGGCATCAATATGGTCCCAGTCCTGCAAATGACGGCTTGAGAAGCGATAAAGGACGCTGAGATCCTTCCCGACTTTAATGTCGCGTTGGCAATCCCCGCTTGTCGCATCGGCGGGGGACGAGGGCAGGATGCAGCGCACCGCATATTCGGTCTGGTTTGCACGCGCTCCGGTCAGCAGAACCTCGCCGCCATAGCCCGCTTCGGCCTTCAACTTGCGGAGCGTCAGGCCGTGGCCGTAAGGAACGGCGGCGCCCTCCGTCAGATGCGAGTAGATTGGCTCGAGTCGGCCGGACATGTCCTGCGACATCGTGCTTTGGGTGATCTGCACGAAGATGAGATTGGCGGACAGCGATATGTCGTCAAAGCGCTCGCGGTGCTCCTTTGAATAGCCCTGCATCTCTGGCCATGTGAGGTAAATGTCGGCGCGCTCCGCCATTCCGTTGTGCCTCTGGCTTGGGAAGCGCAACGCATTTTCAGGCAGACTGAGTGCGTCGCGGCCAATGGCGATCGTGACTGCCTCCGTGCTGTCGGTATTGCCCGCCAGCGTAATGTGCCGCCCGATCCAGCGGCCACCAATACTGATTGCAAGCGTCAGCGTGGCAAGAACGGTGACGAGTGCGATCAATCGCACGATCACGCCGTTGGAAAAGAGGGGCGCCTCATCGGGTGTGTCGGCACTGCGGGCGAAGTGGCTCATGGCGGGCTCTTCAGTTGTCTGACCGCCGTAAACGAAACTGGAGCCGCCGGTGCTAAATCTCGCGAAAAGATCCAGCAGTTCGGTAAAGGAAGAGTTAATTCGGGTGCGCTTGAAAAAGTAAGCCGCTCCCGGGACAGCGGGAGCGGCTCAGGGCACCGGTCGGGACGGGATGCGGGGACGGACCGGGCCGAGTGGAACCCGCCGGTATCCCCGGCGGGTGCAATTGATCTTAGCGTACGCTACCAACTGCGACGGCACGGCCGTCCTGCAACTTCGTCCAGCGTGCCGGATCATCGGCGGACTGACGCTTCAGGAAGGTGTACTCGGTATCGCCCCAGAGCATCACCTTGTTGCGCATGTTGTCGAGGATGAAGTCGCCGTGGTCTGTGCGGACCGTCAGCACCGCATGGCCTTCGCCATTCGGCTGCATGACGACCGTCATGAGCAGGTCGGACGGCGAGAAGCCGTCGTCGATCAGCATCTTGCGCTTCAGCAGCGCGAAGTCCTCGCAGTCGCCGACGGTGCGCGGGTAGGCCCAGCGCTCTTCGACGCCGTAGATTTCCATGTCGGTCATCGGCTTGATCTGCGAGTTGACCTCGTAGTTGATCTTGAGGATCGTCTTCCAGCGCTCCTCCGTCAGGATCGCCGGACCGGCGTCGCCGCCGGCATAGGCGCATTCGCTCGGATTTGCCCTGCAAAATTCGTAGTGGCCAATCGGTGGGCTGGCATTGCCTGCAAGTGTCATGCTGCCAGGCGCCGCTTGTCCCGCGCCCGCCATCGCCATCAGTAGTATACCGCCGAAAAAGCCGCCTTTGATTGCATTGAACATCGTTTTTGTCGTCCCTGTTCTATGAGGACGACAATGGCACAGACGTTTTTATCCGCTGCAAAATTACGCAATAGAATTAAAGGCTTAGTTGATTCAAAGACGCATAAAACCTGATTAAAAACAAAGTCGAATACGCGTAAAATTGGATGCGGTTTCGACGTAAATTTGAATAAAATTCTAAGCGTCAGAACAACGCCCGGAGGCCACGCAAGCGGCGGCTCTCCATGCAAAAGTTAATGGCGAGGCCGGATTTCGGGAGGTTGGCTGGCTGCCAATCGACATCCGAGCATCACGGACGGGTGTGGAAATCAGGCGGAAGGGCTGAATTTGGCGGGTCAGCGCGGCTGATCTCAGCTGCAGCCCGCAAAAATTATTTTCGAAGAGTTTCGCGAAATTCGTTGGTTGCCGTGACGATCGCGGAGGAGACAGCGGTGTCGATGTCGCGTGCGCCGCGTTTTCAGTCACGACAAGGCGGCTGCCAGGCCATGCTCCGACCAGTTCCCAAGCGGTTGTCAGCGCCCTAGATCCGGTTGCCGTCACCGGTCTCCAGGAATCCCTCTTCGTAGGGCTCGATTTCGGGATAAAGCAAGGACTGAGAAAGCCACCTGTTGGGGCGGCGTTCATCTCTCATATCGATGACACTAAGATGACAATCGCCTAGAGGAACTCGCGCAAGGTCTCGCGCGACTGGACCGAGAGGAATTCGAGCGCGACGCCGTCGCTGAAATGACGGACGACGCGGCCACGCATGTTGCCGAGGCGGATCGCCGTGCCGAGGGCAGGGCGCACGTCCACGTCGACTGCGGCGCCCGAAAGCGAAAGGTCCATGATGCGGCAGGTGTAGCGCGTGCCGTCTTCGAGCGTCAATTCGGTCTGGGTTTCGCGCGGCGTCAGACGATCGTGGCGGCGGTCTTCCGGCAGGCCGAGCTCGTGTTTGTTGGCGAGCCACGTCAACTGTGCCGCCAGCTTTTCCCGCTTGCGCTCGGTGGCGTTGATCGACATCGTGAAGCCGCGCACGTCCACGGTCTGGACGTGGCCTTCGACGCGTCCGAGATGATCGATGTAGGCGACGACCCGCTCATTGGCGCGCGGACGGCCGTTGCAGGTGACGTACATGTCGCCCGGCGACATATCGATCACAGTGCATTCATATTCTTCGTAGTTCGCAAGCATCAGGCGGCCCTGCATATGGATGGGCACGCGCTGGAAAACACCCTGTTCGGGACGCGGCGCAATCCGGGGCGGCTGGGCTTGCTGGAACGAGTGCATGAAAGAACTTCTTCATGAAATGATATACACGGATCATAACCGGCAACCCCTTAACAGAAGGTTGTCCTGAAGAAGGTCGATACACCTCGGAGCATAAAGCGAACTGTGCCGCAATGAGACGGTCAGTGCGACGCCGGGCCTGAGAACAATGAAGACATCACGCGGCCGATGAAGGCACCGACACCGTGCGGGCGTTCGCTGACAGCTGCATATGGCCAGCTTTCCTTCCGGTCCTGGGCCGGTCTGTCGCGGAGAAGACGGCTGCGGTCCAGCGCCAGAAAATCAAGCGGAACGATCTCCAGCCAGCTTGCCGCGACGGACGGCGCGATTGCGCCGAGCAGCCGCTCGGGGCGTCCCCCTTCGGAGCGCAATGGCATGACGATGATCTCAAAGCTCGCCTGGTGCCCAGCAGTGCTGTAGCCGGTGGCATTGAGCAGCGTGGGGATCGCGTGCTCCATGGCGCCACGAAGCGTTGCCTCGATGTCGAGCGTATGCCCATCGCCGAACAGTTCCGCAAAGCTTTCACCGCGCAGATCGCGCCCAAAGAGATCACAGATCCGCGTGCCCGCAAGCCGGAAGGTGACGGCGCCCAGACCGTCGTTCTTCTCAAGAATGAACAGGCTCGGGAGAATATGGCCCAGGCTCGACGGCTCGATCTGCGATTTCAGCGGGGCGTCGCCGGATCCCCGTAACCGGTTCCAATAGTCATAAATATCGATGATCGTCTGATGGCGCACGGTGCCAACCTGTTTCATTTTGGTTCGAGTTCGAGCCTGAAGGGCTCTTTTGCTCTCTACCTAGCGGATTTCATGCCAACTGCGGCGAGTTAAGGTTAAGAAGCGGTTTCGATTGCGCTGCGGAGTCTTGTCGTGCGACGGTTGCCCATCGCTTCGGAAACGAAGTTCAGCACACGCACTGATCGGGCACGAGGGATACTCGGGGGATGTCCGGCAAGCCGTCTGGTTCTTCCGGACGGCTTTTTTTTTGACCTTCGCTCCTGTAAGGCTTTGGCCTGAACCGGCGAGGACGGATATGGAAGACCACAGGACAGAGCCGGAGTCGGCAGACGAAACCCCGGCCGCAAAGACACGGACGCCGATCTTCAATCTGCCCGGCATCCTGCTCGCGACGCTCTGTCTGCTCGGGGCGATCTATGCCGTCCAATCGGTCCTTCTTCCCGCAGACGCCGTCGATTGGCTGTTCTTCAACTTCGGGTTCATTCCGGCACGCTACGTGATTCCGTTCTCGGAGCAGGGGCCGCAATGGCTCTGGTCGCCGGTAACCTATTCGCTGCTGCACGGCAGCGTGGAGCACATTCTCTTCAACGGACTCTGGCTGATGGCCTTCGGGGCGCCGATCGCGCGCCGCATCGGCGCGTCGCGCTATGTCATATTCTGGATTTTCTCGTCGGTCGCCTCGGCTGCGCTTCATGCCGGGTTGAACTGGGGTAATCCGACCTTGCTCATAGGGGCTTCCGGCGTCGTTTCTGCCCTCATGGGAGCGGCCTGCCGCTTTGCCTTTCCGGCGGAACGCAGGGGGCTGCGTCCGGCCCATCTCAATCCGCGCCTGTCCGTCATGGAGTCCCTGCGGAGCCGGACGGTCATAGTCTTCACAGTCTTCTGGCTGCTCGGCAATGTGCTGATCGCGGTTGGCATTCCGCTGATCGGCGATCCGAACCAGCCGATCGCCTGGGACGCCCATATCGGCGGCTTTATTTTCGGATTCTTCCTTTTCCCGCTGTTCGACCGGAACATACCGGCGGGTCCTGATAGTTCAGAAGCACACGATATGTTGCAATCTTGAGCGTGGGAGTGCACCATTCCGATTGATCGGCATTGGAACTCGCAGCCGCGTGGAAGCCACTGATCAGTTAAGCGTTTCGCTTTCGACATGGGAGGAGGGTTCAAATGTCCAACACCGTAAAGGCCATCCTAGACCAAAAGGGCCGCGACGTCGTCACGGTCGGGCCGAACACGACCGCCGCCGAAGCGGCAAAAGTGCTGAACAGCCGCAAGATCGGCGCGGTGGTCATCCTCGGTGCGGATGATCGCATTTCGGGGATCTTCACCGAGCGCGATCTCGTCAATGCTGTAGCGAAGTTTGGCAAGGAATGCCTCGATCAACCGGTTGTCTCATTGATGACATCCAAGGTTTTCCGCTGTCACGAGGAAACGACCGTCAACGAGTTGATGGAGCTGATGACCAGCCGGCGTTTCCGGCACGTGCCGGTCGAAGCACATGGCAAGCTCACCGGCATCATTTCGATCGGTGACGTCGTTAAGACGCGTATTGCAGAAGTTGAACGCGAGGCAGAAGAGATCAAAGCCTATATCGCAGGCTGATACACTTCTGGTCGTCATACGTGACTAGGTATTCGCAAACGCTTCCTGCATTCTACGAATTTCAGGAAGCCGCGCCTTGGCTTCCTCGTAGCCGCGTTCGATCGCTTCCCCGGCCCGGTGGAATTCCGAAAGGCCCATGTCGCTGAGACGCGGATGCAGCGAGATATCCGGCGGATCGCCGGCAAGCCGGGCGCGCGAAATTCTATCCTGAATGATGTTGAAGGCCTGTACCATCACGCCGGTCATTCCCAGGCGTGCATAAGGTGCCTCCTCCTGCTTCTGCATTTCCTGAAGCGTAAGGCTTGCATTGTGCTTGACGACTGCGGAACGGCCGAACAGATCGTAGTTCAGATTGACAGCGACGACGAGCGGCTCTTCGTAGCTGCGGCAAACCGAAACCGGCACCGGATTGACCAACGCGCCGTCGACCAGGGTCCGGTTGTTGCTGCGGACCGGCTCGAAGATGCCGGGTAGAGCATAGGATGCGCGCAGCGCGGTAATCAGGGAACCATTCGCAATCCAGACCTCGTGACCGGTGTTCACTTCCGCGGCAACCGCCACAAAGGGGCGGCTGAGGTCTTCGATGTTCAAGCCCTCGAGATGCTCTTGCATCCGCTTCGTCAGACGCATGCCGCCGAAAAGCCCGCTACCGCCGATCGTGAGGTCAAGCAGGCTTGCAATACGCCGCATCGTCAGCGACCGGGCGAAGGCCTCTAGCTCATCCAGTTTGCCGGCAAGATAGCAGCCGCCGACAAGCGCACCGATGGAGGTACCAGCGATCATGCCGACTTCTATTGCTGCCTCGTCCAGCGCGCGCAGCACGCCGATATGCGCCCAGCCGCGCGCTGCGCCACCGCCGAGCGCCAGCGCAATCTTCGCCTTGTTAGGGAGAAGGGAGGAGTCTGCGGGGGGCGTAGTGGCTGGGACTGTCGGACTGCCGGAAGCGGAATTATTTGCCTGAGAGCCTTGGCGGTTCAAATTCCAATTCAGCATGTTGCGCCTCCCTCGCGGCAGAAACATAGTCGTCTGTAATACTCGTCCCGTAGTCTTTCCAAATCGTATATAACCGCCGTTCCTTGGCCCAAAAGCAAGCAGACGCCGCCACGCGCTACTTGCCGTAGACGTCTTTCGGGTCGAAATGCAGCTCATCATCGACGATGTCGAGCATCGGCTTTCCGTCCTGAAGATTAACCGTCCGGTAGAAGCAGGAACGCCGTCCAGTATGGCACGTAGCATCGTGCCCCGCGACCTCTACTTTAAGCCAGATTGCATCCTGATCGCAGTCGGTGCGTATTTCCTTGACCATCTGGACGTTGCCGGAAGTTTCGCCCTTCATCCAGAGTTTGCCCCGCGAGCGGCTGAAGTAATGTGCCTTCCGTGTCTGGATCGTAAGCGCAAGCGCTTGTGCGTTCATATGCGCGACCATCAGCAGTTCGCCGTCATGCGCATCGGTGACGATCGCGGCGATCAGGCCACGATCATCGAAGCGCGGCGTGAAATCACCGGCGTCTTCTAGTTCGGATTTGTCTTCGGACGGCGCATTAAATGCAAATGACATCAGTCGGCTCCCTCATTGGAGCCGATATCAACGGCTCCGTACCATCGTCATGAAGCGGGCTTGCTCAGCAGGCTCGGCCTTGAAACTTCCAGTAAAGGTTGTCGTCAATGTGGTGGAGCCTTGCTTCTGAACGCCGCGCATGGCCATGCACATATGCTCAGCTTCAATCATGACCGCAACGCCGCGCGGACGCAGCGTTTCGTCGATCGCACTTGCGATCTGCGCCGTCATGGTTTCCTGAGTCTGCAGGCGGCGCGCATAGATCTCGACGACGCGGGCGATCTTCGAAAGGCCAAGCACCCTGCCATCGGGAATATAGGCGACGTGCGCCTTGCCGATGATCGGAACCATGTGATGTTCACAATGCGAGAAGAAGGGAATGTCCCGCACGAGCACCATGTCGTCGTAACCGGCGACCTCCTCGAAAGTGCGGCCAAGCACCTCTTCCGGGTCCATGTCGTAGCCGGCGAAGAGTTCGCGATAGGCTTTGGCGACGCGGGTAGGGGTATCAATCAGCCCTTCACGCGAGGGATCGTCACCAGCCCAGCGGAGCAGGACGCGAACTGCGTCTTCCGCTTCCTTCTGGCTGGGGCGTTCCGAGTCACGGTTGGTCTGCGGAAAATTCTTTACGATGGCGTCCATACTGCTCAAGTCTCCTGATCCGCGAATGTGCGGATCGTCTTTCGGACTCGCCACTGGCATCCCTTGTCAGGAATTTTGCACCTTTGGCAGGCTCCGGGGCTTTCGGGGCAACTTATCGCCCGTCCGGCACGGTTTCCTAATCAAACTTACCCGAGGCCATTGCATTTTTATGGCCTTCGAACGACATACATATAGGAAGACGGCGTCGTCATGTAAGTATGCTAACACGACACGGTGTGTTTTTTGTTTGTGTTACAATGACCGCCGAATGAGCCGGTCCGCGGCAATCTGGAGCGGAATTCATCATGGAAGACATCTATAACACCAAAATCCTCGAATTTGCAGGCAATATTCCGATGACCGGCAGCATGCCGGATGCCGACGCCAGCGCCAAGGCCCATTCGAAACTCTGCGGTTCCAAGGTTACGATCTGGCTAAAGATGAAGGGCGACACGGTGACGGATTTCGCCCATGACGTGAAAGCTTGCGCGCTCGGTCAGGCTTCCTCCTCGATCATGGCGCGCCACGTCGTCGGCGCGACCGCCGGCGAAGTGCGTAAAGCCCGTGAAGACATGCTTGCGATGCTGAAGGCGGACGGGCAGGGTCCGGAAGGCCGCTTCGAGGATATGCGTTACCTTCGCCCGGTCAGGGACTACAAGGCGCGGCACGCCTCCACCATGCTGACTTTCGACGCCGTCGTCGACGCAATCGGGCAGATCGAAGCAAAACGCGCCGAAACGGTTGAGGCTTGAGCGGCGCGAGCGATGTGCGAATTCTGTTCCATCAGTCACAATGAGCAGGAGGACGAAGGCGGCGCAGCCGGCCCTCGGAAAGAGCCGCTGCGGTTTTCCCGAAACTACACCGGTCCCTTCCGCAAGACCCCGGATCGCCTGCTCGGAATGGGCTTCATCCGGCTTTATCAGCTGACCTTGTCCGGCTTCGTCGGTAACTCGTGTCGGCACATCCCCACCTGTTCCGAATATGGCTATGAGGCCATTGCCCGCCATGGGCTTTGGGCCGGCGGCTGGATGACGCTCTTCCGCGTCGGGCGCTGCGGCCCGGGCGGCACCAGCGGGCTCGATCCGGTTCCGGAGGCGCTCGAGCGTCGTTTTTATTGGTGGACGCCGTGGCGCTATCTTGCGCTCGGACGAAAAGCAGGCTGACCGCATGTCCATGCCGGGTATGACCACCTACGTCGCCCTCCTTCACAGTATCGTGCTCGGGCCAGGTCGCCGTGTGGCGATGTCAGATCTTCGCGACATGACGGAAGCACTCGGCTACCGCAATCCGCGGACGCTCGTTTCCACGGGCAATATCGTTTTCGAAGCAGCCGACGCACCACTCGGTGACATCGAGGCAAAACTTGAGACAGCCTTCAAGGCACGGTTCGGCAAGGCTGTCGATATCATCGTCCGCAGGGGCGGGGATTGGCTGAAGCTCGCGGAGGCCAATCCCTTTCCGGACGGTGAAGGCAGTCAGGTCATCGTCCGCGTCATGCGAAAGCCTCTCGATCGCTCCGTACTAGACGCGCTCGAGAAGTACACCGACCCCAATCAGCGTCTGGCGTTCACTGCCGGCGATCTCTGGATCGATTTTGCCGGTAAACCCAGCGAGTGGAGGCTACTCTCGGCGCTGACCACCAAGCGCATGGGCGTCGGCACGCTCCGCAACTGGAACACGGTGCGCGGTCTTGCCGAAATGATCAGCTGAACCTGCTTTTTCTTTACTCGCTCGCCAAATCTCGGTATCAGGCGGCGGCGCGTTCGCACGGACGAAGCGCTTCATTGCAACCACCCGCATTCGTTGGCGGGACTGGACAAGGAGAATATCGATATGTCCCAATCCGTTTCCCTTACTTTTCCTGACGGCAACCAGCGTAATTTCGAGCCGGGCACGACCGGCCGCGACGTTGCCGAATCCATTTCCAAGTCGCTCGCCAAGAAGGCCGTCGCCATTGCGATCGATGGCATGGTGCGCGACCTTTCCGACCCCGTGACGACGGGCAAAATCGAGATCATCACCCGCAACGACGAGCGCGCGCTGGAACTCATCCGCCACGACGCAGCACACGTTATGGCCGAAGCCGTGCAGGAGCTCTGGCCCGGCACGCAGGTCACGATCGGCCCGGTCATCGAGAACGGCTTCTATTACGACTTCGCCAAGAACGAGCCCTTCACACCTGACGATCTGCCGAAGATCGAAAAGAAGATGAGGGAGATCATCGCCCGCAACGCGCCCTTTACCAAACAGGTCTGGTCGCGCGAAAAAGCCAAGGAAGTGTTCGCGGCCAAGGGCGAGCAGTACAAGGTCGAGCTTGTCGATGCGATCCCGGAGGGCCAGGATCTCAAGATCTACTATCAGGGCGACTGGTTCGACCTTTGCCGCGGGCCGCATATGGCCTCCACGGGCCAGATCGGCAATGCCTTCAAGCTGATGAAGGTGGCCGGTGCGTACTGGCGCGGCGACAGCAACAATCCGATGTTGACCCGCATCTACGGTACGGCCTTTGCCGAGCAGTCCGAACTCGACAACTACCTGCATATCCTTGCCGAGGCCGAGAAGCGCGATCATCGCCGTCTCGGCCGTGAAATGGACCTCTTCCATTTCCAGGAGGAAGGACCGGGCGTCGTGTTCTGGCACGGCAAGGGCTGGCGCATCTTCCAGACGCTTGTCGCCTACATGCGCCGGCGGCTGGCGGCCGACTATCAGGAGGTCAACGCGCCGCAGGTTCTCGACGCCTCGCTCTGGGAGACTTCGGGGCACTGGGGCTGGTACCAGGAAAACATGTTCGCGGTAAAATCCGCCCATGCGATCACCCATCCCGACGACAAGGAGGCGGACAACCGCGTCTTCGCGCTGAAGCCGATGAACTGCCCTGGTCACGTCCAGATCTTCAAGCATGGCCTGAAATCCTATCGCGAACTGCCGATCCGCCTTGCGGAATTCGGCACGGTCCATCGCTACGAGCCGTCCGGTGCACTGCATGGCCTGATGCGTGTGCGTGGCTTCACGCAGGACGATGCGCATATCTTCTGCACCGACGAGCAGATGGCTGCCGAATGCCTTAAGATCAATGACCTGATCCTTTCGGTCTACAAGGACTTCGGTTTCGACGAGATCACCATCAAGCTCTCCACGCGCCCGGACAAGCGCGTCGGTTCGGACGATCTTTGGGATCGCGCCGAGAGCGTCATGACGGATGTTCTCACGACGATCCAGCAGCAGTCGAACGACATCAAGACCGGCATTCTGCCGGGCGAGGGCGCGTTCTACGGTCCGAAGTTCGAATATACGCTGAAGGATGCCATCGGCCGCGAATGGCAATGCGGTACGACGCAGGTCGACTTCAACCTTCCGGAACGCTTCGGTGCCTTCTACATCGACAGCAATTCGGAGAAGACGCAGCCGGTGATGATCCACCGGGCGATCTGCGGCTCCATGGAGCGCTTCCTCGGTATCCTGATCGAGAACTTTGCCGGCCACCTGCCGCTCTGGGTCTCGCCGCTGCAGGTCGTGGTCGCGACGATTACTTCGGAGGCGGACGGCTACGGCCAGGAAGTTGCCGAAGCGTTGCGCGAGGCCGGGCTCAACGTCGAAACCGACTTCCGTAACGAGAAGATCAACTACAAGATCCGCGAACATTCCGTTACGAAAGTTCCTGTCATCATCGTCTGCGGCAGGAAGGAAGCCGAGGAGCGCACGGTCAATATCCGCCGCCTCGGCAGCCAGGAGCAAACCTCGATGTCACTCGACGAGGCGATCGAGAGCCTTGCCTGGGAAGCGACGCCGCCGGATATCCGCCGCAAGATAGAAGCGAAGCGGGCAAAGGCCGCCTGAGCTCTGTCAGACGGATGTCATCGCTTTGATACATAACCGCCCGGTCTTCAATAGAGGCCGGGCGGTTTTGCGCTTCAAACAGCTATCCTACGCCAGCGATAACGATCCCCGCTTCAAGCGCTGGCTGATCCGCTCGATCGAGGGTCTTTCGGGCCGCAACCGCTATGTTCGTTTCTATGAGATATGGCGCACCGACATCGTGCCATCGCGCGAGCGCGTCTTCGGCAAGCTCCTCGACCTCATCGACGTCGATCTCGATATCCGCGGAAACTGGCCTGCCGCCGCACCTGCAGGCAGACCCCTGGTCATCGTCGCCAATCATCCGTTCGGCATCGGCGACGGCATAGCCGTCCTGTCTCTCGCCGAGCAGCTCGGCCGGCCGTTTCGTGTTCTCATTCACAATGAGCTGCTGAAGCTGCCTGAGATGGCTGACTACTCGCTTCCGGTCTCTTTCGAGGAGACCAAGGCAGCGCTTGCCATCAATATGGACACGCGTCGCGAGGCGGTCCGCCTGCTGAAGGAAGGTGTAACGGTCGTCATCTTTCCGGGCGGTGGCGTAGCGACGGCCAAGAACGGTTTCGGCCGCGCACAGGATCTTCCATGGAAGATGTTCCCGGCCAAGCTCGTCCAAGCGGCCGGCGCCGACGTCTTGCCCATCTATTTCGAGGGCCAGAATGGGCCGCTGTTTCACATTGCCAGCCGGTTTTCGCTGACGCTTCGCCTCTCGCTTCTGATCCGGGAGTTTCGGCGGCTGTCGGGCAAGACGATTGTCGCCCATGTGGGGCAGATCCTGCCGTACGAAGAACTGCGGAGGAGTGATCGGAAGGGTTTGCTCGCGGCGCTTTACGGCGCGGTCTTTTCTCTGGCGCCCGTCAGGGGGCAAAAGAGCATCTGAGGATCAATCAGCATCCGCGCCGCCCGGTACCAGCTGCTCATAGGAGGGGAGCGGCGCACGCGCGGAATTCTGCGGTTCGCCGGCGGCTGCCGGCTGCGGTTCCTGCTGCAGCGTCGTGGCGGCGCTGGTGGGTTCCTGCGGCTGTTCGTCCTTCATGAGCACTTCGACGTCTGTATTCCTGCCAGCCTCGACCTTGAAGTCGCGCTGATAGATCTTGTCCTTGTTGCGCGCGACGGCTGTATACTCGCCTTCCGCCAGAACCATGGTCGGGAAGGCGCTGACGCTTTCGCCGACGCTGTCGCCCGCAGCCGTCAGGATCGACCAGGCCGTGTCCGCGATCGCTTCGCCGCCGGCGTCTGAAACGAGCTTGAAGTTGATCTGCGCCGCGCGGTGCTGGATCGTCGCTTCGGTTAGCTTTCCGGCCTCGACCTGGATATCGGCACGAATGACAGCGTTGACGGCTCCG